>CBIMKN010000034.1:0-8377 GCA_966244515.1 uncultured bacterium | reverse complement strand
CGATAAATCGGCGTATACTGGCGCGACGTTTCAAATAGCGAAACGTGCGTACTGCGTACAAAGAAACTCAAAGCCAGAGGGAAATGATGGCAAATAAGCTGAATGGATCGCAGCGTGGGGTCGGACTACCGGGTCCGCAGGGTAGGTTTGGGATGGGCAGGACGGCAGCGCCCAGCAGCCTGAATCCGAAAGCGGATGATGAGCCCGACGACAAACAGCACGACAGGGCGGCGCCAGTAAAGTAACCGCCTTCGGCAATACAGAGTAAGAATAGTACGCGTACCAGACTTGCCTCCTTTAGGGAGGCCTTTTCTTTTCTTCATGCTACCTACCCACGCCGTCTATATGCTGAGCGCAGCGATCGCGTTCATTGGTCGCATCACCGCGTGCACACGCCAACCATACTGAAGATGCGAGGGGGAATTCTTGACCGAAGCAGATACGCAAGCAGCAAAAGATGTCATGCCTCAGGTAACACCAGGGCAGCAATCTATGTGCTGTGGCAGGCCGATGTCGCCAATTCCAGGCATTGAGGGCGCGCTCGAGTGCCCAGTCTGTCGATGCTTTCAAGGTCTAAGCAAAGAAGGAATGCGCTACTTCAGAGACGCATAAGGGATGCGACAGGGCCGGCTATGCCGGCCCTGTTCTATTCGAGACCCGTTTTTGCTAAAGTAGCTGGATGGCCTTCAAGATCGAAAGTTCATACACGCCTGCGGGCGACCAGCCCAAAGCCATAGACGCCCTCGTCAGCGGCGTTGAAAAAGGGCGTCGCGATCAGACCCTCTTGGGCGTCACGGGATCGGGTAAGACATTCACTATCGCAAATGTGATCGAGCGCGTGCAAAAGCCCACGCTCGTGATAGCGCACAACAAGACCCTCGCCGCGCAGCTCGCTTCCGAATATCGCGAGTTCTTTCCGAACGCAGCAGTGCATTATTTCGTTTCGTACTACGATTATTACCAGCCGGAAGCATATGTCGCCGTCACCGATACGTATATCGAGAAAGAGGCGATGATCAACGAGGACATCGAGCGTCTACGCCACGCGACGACGCAGGCACTGCTCACGCGGCAAGACGTCATCGTCGTCGCGTCGGTCTCGTGCATCTACGGCCTTGGCAGTCCCGGTGAATACAAGAAGGCGATACTCGATCTCAAAAAGGGCGAAGCGTACACGCGGGCGGCCCTGACTCGCAAGCTCATATCAATGTATTTCGACAGGACCGCTGGCGATCTCTCGCCTGGTACTTTCCGCCCACTTGGTTCGGTGGTCGAGATAATGCCGGCGCAAGAGCGCGTCGTCTATCGCATCGATCTTGCCGGGGGTAAGATCGTATCTATTCAGGAAATGGATCCCATAACGCGCGTCGTTAATCGAGAAGTCGATACGGCGTACCTCTTTCCCCACAAGCACTACGTTACGCCCGAAGACGTGAAGGACGCGGCAATCGCCGACATCGAGGCGGAGCTCGCGGAGCAGCTTAAGAAGCTGAACGCGGCAGGGAAAATACTTGAAGCTGAGCGACTCAAGCGGCGCACGAGACAGGACCTGGCCATGATACGCGAATTCGGCTATTGCAATGGCATTGAGAACTATTCGCGACACTTTGATCGCCGTCAGCCAGGCGAACCATCGTACTCTCTCCTTTCATACTTCCCGCATAAAGCCGATGGTACGCCTGACTACCTGACCGTCGTTGATGAGTCGCACGTAACTATCCCGCAGATAGGCGCGATGTATGCCGGTGACAGAGCGCGCAAAGAGACGCTCATCGAGCATGGATTTCGCTTGCCGAGCGCACTCGACAACAGGCCTCTCAAGTTCGATGAGTTCGAGAAAAGCATCGGACAGGCCATCTATACATCGGCTACACCAGGGTCATACGAGCTCGAGCGCAGCGGAGAGCCTATCGAGCAGGTCATCAGACCGACCGGTCTTATCGACCCCGAGATTATCGTGCGTCCTATCATCAGCAGTGCTACGTACGAGGGGCAGGTGCGCGACTTTATACGAGAAGCTGAGCTGATCACCGGGCGCGGGGCGCGCTCGATGGTCACCGTGCTCACCAAGAAGATGGCGGAGGATCTCGCGACTTTTCTCGAAGAGAAGAATATAAAAGTACGCTACATACACAGCGACGTGAAGACGATAGACCGCATCGAGATCCTCACGGACTTCCGCAAGGGTCACTTTGACGTACTGGTTGGCGTCAACTTGCTTCGCGAGGGTCTCGACTTGCCGGAAGTTGAGCTCGTGGCCATCCTCGACGCCGATAAGGAAGGATTCCTCCGCAGCGAGACATCACTCATCCAGACGATCGGCCGCGCCGCTCGCAATGTGCATGGCCGCGTCATACTCTACGCCGATAACATGACGGGATCGATGCAACGGGCGATCGGCGAGACCAACCGTCGCCGCGCAGTCCAAGTGGCCTACAACACAGAGCACGGCATCACGCCGACCACGGTGCAGAAGCGCATTTTCGACATCATGGAGGACATCCAGAAGTCGCGACGCAATGCGGTGCACGAACTTGCGCAGCTTGATCTATCCGCCGAAGGCGCCGACCCGAAGCAGCTCATAAAAGATAAACGCCAGCAGATGCACGAGGCTGCCGACAATCTCGACTTCGAGACTGCGGCTATACTTCGAGATGAGATAGGGGAGCTGGAGAAGCTGCTTAAAGGGGCAAAGAAGAAGGCTAAGGTGGCGAGAAAATAGTATGCGTATACAAGAAAATGTAATACTCGCGCAGTACACGACATTTGAGATCGGAGGTCCTGCAACGTACTTCATCGACGTCCGCAACGAGACGGACGTACGGGAAGCGCTCGAATATGCCAAGACGAAAGGTCTTCCGCACATCGTTATAGCCGGCGGCAGTAACGTGCTTATACCGGACGACGGCTTGAAGGCTGTCGTTCTGCATATCGAAGAAGGCGAATACTCGATCCAAGACGGGGTGCTTCGCGCTGATTTCGGCTGCGATCTCCTCGCACTTATCCGCGCTTGCGGTGCCAGCGGTTTTGGCGGTTGGGAGAAGCTGGCGGGCATACCGGGCACTATAGGAGGCGCTGTACGGGGCAATGCCGGCGCATTTGGCTCTGAGATCAAGGACTTCGTCGTACAAGTGCGTGCACACAACGTAAAGACGCGTGTGACACGGGATTTTTCGAACGAAGAGTGCGATTTCTCGTACCGACACAGCTTTTTCAAAGATAATCCCGAGTGGATCATTGTCCGCGCGACACTCCGCCTTAGTCCTGTAGCTCCTGCCGAGAGTGCCAAAATTGCTGAAGATACAATTGCCGAACGCGAGAAGCGGCATCTCCAAGATGTGCGCGCGGCGGGGTCATTTTTTATGAACCCTATTGCCCCTACTGCCATTATCGAAATGTTTGAGAAGGAGAAAGGCGTAAAGTCTCGTGAAGGTCGGGTGCCAGCTGGCTGGCTCATAGAGAAGGCAGGTATGAAAGGTGCGCGAGTAGGCGCTGCGATAGCGAGCCTGCAGCACCCCAATTACATCGTAAATGAAGGGGGCGCGACGGCGCACGATGTGCGAAATTTGGCGCAACAAATAAAGCTCGAGGTATTCAATCAGTTCGGAGTCGAGCTCGCGGAGGAAGCGGCGCTCCTCTAGGCGCTGTGGTATAGTGCCTGAGCCAACCCCTCGCGCCGTATGAGGGGTCGAATCTGTTGCCCCGGTTAGATAGCCGGAGGCATCGAACGGGGTAAACATATGAGCGCCAAAAACAACGACAAACCCGAGAGAGCCGTAGACGACAAGATCGTCATCAAGGGCGCACGCACGCACAATCTGAAGAACGTCTCGGTAGAGATGCCGAGAGGCAAAATGATCGTGTTTACCGGGCTTTCAGGCAGCGGCAAGTCCTCGCTCGCGTTTGACACCATTTTTGCCGAGGGCCAGCGAAAGTATGTTGAATCGCTTTCGGCTTATGCACGCCAGTTCCTGCGCCAGATGCAGAAGCCCGATGTCGATGAGATATCAGGTCTCTCTCCAGCGATCTCAATCGATCAAAAGAGCCGATCGAACAACCCGCGCTCTACGGTTGCGACCATTACCGAGATCTACGACTACCTGCGCGTCCTCTATGCGCGCATCGGCCACCCGCATTGCCCGATCTGCGGCAGGGAAGTTCGGAAGCTCACCAACGAGGAGATACTCGAGCGCGTTCTCGAAATGGTCGAGGAGGCCGGTAAAAAGAAGAAGACAGGCTCCAAGAAGCTCACGGGCGGAGTGAGTGGCGAAAAAGTGCGTATAAGCTCTCCGGTCGTAGTCGGCCGCAAAGGCGAGTACTACCAGCTTCTCTATGATCTTCTCAACAAAGGCTATGAGAAAGTGATCATAGACGGCGAAGAGAAGTCGCTGCGCGACAGGATCGTGCTTTCGAAGAATGATCGCCACGACATCGACGTGATCGTGGACGAGATATTCGTCTCAGAATTTACCGACGATAGTAAGGGTTCTTTCGAGCGAGCTTCCGAAGCCATTGAGAGAGCGCTCCATGAGAGCGAGGGTCTCGTGCGCATCACAGATCCTGATGGTACACCGCATATTATTTCCGCGAAGTTCATGTGCGCCTACGACGGCTTCTCGTTCCCGGAGGTCGAGCCGCGCCTTTTCTCATTCAATTCTCCGTACGGGGCATGCCCAGAATGTAAGGGGCTGGGCACGAAATTCCTCTTTAGCGATGAGGCGTGCGACGTCTGCCATGGCGCTCGATTGCGACCAGAGTCTCTCAATGTTTTCCTCGGCAAAGTGGAGGAGCCAGCGACACACGACGGCCCGGCGAAGGGTATGAACATCGTCGCGCTCTCGTCGCTATCTATCGAGGAAGCAATGGATTTCTTCAATAATCTAAAGCTCTCCAAAAAGGAGCAGGATATATCCCGCGTCGTGATTAAGGAGATCACAAGCCGTCTGCAATTCATGCTCAATGTCGGCATCGAATACCTGACACTCGATCGTAAAGCGAATACGCTCTCTGGCGGGGAAGCACAGCGCATTCGCCTCGCGTCGCAGCTCGGCTCCGGTCTCGTGGGCGCCCTCTACGTGCTCGACGAGCCGACCATCGGTCTTCACCAGCGCGACAATGACAAGCTCATCGAGACGCTGAAGCATCTCCGCAATCTCGGCAACACGGTGCTCGTGGTAGAACACGACGAAGACACGATCTTTGCAGCCGATTACATCGTGGATATCGGGCCTGGCGCAGGGACGCACGGTGGCAACATCGTCGTCTCGGGTTGGCTTGAGGATCTACTCACTGCAAAGACAAATAAGTCGGGCTCGAGGACGCTCTCGTACCTTCGCGGCGAGGCGAAGATAGAGGTGCCGGAGCATCGCCGCACCGCAGATCGCGGCAAGATTAAGATCCGCGGCGGCAATAAATTCAATATCAAGAATCTCAATGTCGATATTCCGCTCGGCAAGTTAGTCGGAATCACGGGCGTATCGGGCTCCGGCAAGTCGACGTTCCTCTACGAGATGCTGCACCGGAATTTGCAGGCACGCTTCGACAAGCGATTCAGGACGGCAAAGATCTACAACGTAAAAGAATTCTCCGGCACGGAATACCTCGGCCGTGCGATCCTTATTGATCAGTCACCGATAGGTCGCACGCCGCGTTCGAACCCTGCCACCTACACCGGCGCATGGACGCATATTCGAGACCTCTTCGCGATGAGCGAAGAAGCGAAAGCGCGCGGGTGGGGCCCAGGTCGGTTCTCATTCAACGTGAAAGGCGGTCGCTGCGAAGCATGCCAGGGCAATGGACTTGTGGCGGTGGAGATGCACTTCCTCCCGACGGTCTACGTGACCTGCGACGTCTGCAACGGCAAGCGTTTTATGAAGGAGACGCTCGAAGTGAAATACAAGAAGAAGAGCATCCATGATGTGCTCACCATGACCGTAGAGGAGGCGTTGAAATTCTTCGAGGACATTCCCGCGATCGCCGATCGGCTTGAGACGCTGGCGGATGTCGGACTCGCATACTTGGAGCTCGGACAGAGTGCCACCACGCTCTCCGGCGGCGAGGCACAGCGCGTCAAGATCGCTTCAGAGCTCTATAGGCCGCATATCACCAAGAGCATCTATTTGCTCGATGAGCCCACGGTCGGTCTGCACTACGACGACGTCGCGAAGCTCATTCAGATATTGCAGAAACTAGTCGAGAGAGGGAATACCGTCGTTGTGATCGAACACAACCTCGATCTTTTGAAGTGCGCCGATTACCTCATAGACATGGGTCCCGAAGGCGGAGAGCGCGGCGGATCGCTCGTCGCTTCGGGTACGCCCGAAGAGGTGTCTCGCACGGACGGCTCTCACACGGGCTACTACCTCAAGCGAATTTTGAAGAAGGACAAGAAGAAGGATTGACGCCTGGGATATACGTGTTATAATTGATATAGGTACGCCGCGGACAGAGCGTCTTTGTCGGTGCCCTCCGGCACAGAGCTCTCACCGCGAGGAGGCGCAGGGGAATCGGCGCCTCAATCCCCGTGTAGTGCATCGGGATCGTACAGTAACCAGTATTGTGGTTGCGTAGAGTAACCCCCGAAACTGCAGCGCGTACAGGTATGCGCAGTTGCGTTCGGGGGTTTTAATTTTGCGCACGGTATTCCTCCCAAGATTTCGCAGGTACTACGCCAGGCCCGATCTCGTAGAGCGCCATAATGAATGCTTCGGCAAGCTGTCGATTGGTGATGAGCGGTATGTTCATGTCGACTGCCTTTCTTCTCACGACAAAGCCGTCCTCTGATGGCTTCAGTGCGCGCTCCTGGATATTGATGATCAGATCAAGCTCGCCTGAATTCAGAAGTTCAGACACATTTGGTTTCTTGCGTTGATGCAGTTTGTATACTTTCTTACTCTTTATGCCGTGGGCGTTCAAGAAATCAGCGGTGTGCTCGGTCGCGTAGAACACGAAGCCCATCTCATGCAGCCTCTCGAGAGCGGGTAAGAGCTTTACTTTGTTCTCCTCGCCGCCGAGTGATACGAGGATATTCTTCTGGGGCAATCTGAATCCTGCGGCCTGCATAGACTTCAAGAGCGCTTCCGCGTAGGAATCGCCAAAGCATGCCACTTCGCCCGTCGATGCCATTTCCACTGAAGTGCGCGGGTCCGCTCCCTTGATGCGGTTGAAGGAGAATTGAGGGGATTTTACCGCTACGGTGTCGAGCTCGACCGTCCTGTAATCACCGGCGACATCGCGACCAAGCATCGCTTTTGTCGCGATCTCGATGAAATTGTAGCCTGTCACCTTGGAGACGAAAGGGAAACTGCGCGATGCGCGCAGGTTGCATTCGATCACCTGTATATTGTTGTCCTTTGCCAGGAATTGGATGTTGAACGGTCCCGTGATGTTGAGTTCCTTAACGATCCGCTTCGCGGTTTCTTTCGTGCGACGGATGGTCTCAAGATACGTTCGCTGCGGAGGGAGAACGACTGTCGCGTCGCCAGAATGCGTGCCCGCGTTCTCGACATGTTCCGTGATCGCGTAGACAACAAGCTTTCCCCTTTTGGCGACGCCATCGATCTCGATCTCTCGCGCATTCTCGACGAATTTCGATATGACCACTGGATGATCACTCGATATATCAGCGGCTTTCTTAAGGAATTTTGTGAGGGCTGCTTCATCATATGCGACGCTCATGGCAGCTCCTGAGAGCACATACGACGGCCGCACCAAGACGGGGTAGCCGAGCTTCGAGGCCTCTTTTTTTGCCGCAGCTGGCGTGGAAAGCTCCGCCCAGCCAGGCTGGTCTATCTGGAGACGATCCAGCATTTTCGAAAATACGTGTCGATCTTCGGCTCGGTCAATGTCATCAGCGGAGGTACCAATGATATACACGCCATTTTTGCTCAGCGGGATCGCGAGATTGTTGGGGATCTGGCCGCCGGTAGATATCACGACGCCTTTCGGCCTCTCGAACTCTACGATGTCGAGCACGCGCTCGAGCGTGAGCTCATCAAAATAGAGCCGATCCGACATGTCGTAGTCGGTCGATACTGTCTCGGGGTTGGAGTTGATCATCACGGTCTCGTAGCCTTCTTTCTTGAGCGTGCGGAGAGCTTGCACGCACGACCAGTCAAACTCGACTGATGAACCGATGCAGTACGGCCCGGACCCGAGGACCGTCATCTGATTCTCGCCGCGCTCCACGTCGTGCTCGCTGCCATGATAGGTGACATAGAGATAATTTGTCTTGGCGGGGAATTCGCCCGCAAGCGTGTCGATCTGTTTGATGTACGGCGTGACGCCAAGCTTCTTGCGTGCTGCGCGGACCTTTGCCTCTGTAGACTTCGTCGAGACGGCGATCTGCGTGTCGGAAAAACCGGCTCGCTTGGCCTCT
>CBIMKN010000033.1:0-9098 GCA_966244515.1 uncultured bacterium | reverse complement strand
TGATCGCGATGCGGCGCCCACCTGTTCGTACGTCGGTCAAGATATCGAGCGCGGCAAGTGCAGCTGCTGGAGAGGAGTTGTACGTGTCATCGACGATAGTCGAATACTTCAAGCCTTTTATGAGGCGCACACGCCCCGGCGGAGGCTCCCACGTATCGAGCGCTTGCCCGACAGAGACGCTGTCGAGCCCGATGCTCTCACCCACCGCGATGGCCGCAGTGGCCGCGTAGATCCGCGGTCGCCCAAGAGCGCCATGCACGGCTACGGGTATCGACGACGATCCGTGATTCGCGCGGAAGCGAAGACCAACTGGCTCGTCGTCCTCGTAGACTATTTCCTCATGCGAGGCGTAAAAGTCGTTGTTGCTTTCGCAGCCATAGGTTGCGGATATGCCGCGGAAGTCGGCGTGAAGCTGGCGGGATCTTGTATCGTCGCCATTGACGACGAGCTTGCCGCCCGGCTTCAGGTACTCTGCCAGCCATCGCTTTTCCTTCATGACTTCGTCGGGCGAAGAAAAGTATTCGACGTGTGCCGGTATCTCAGGGACTCCCGTAAAGACCGCAACATCGGGCCGCAGCCATTTGGCCACACGCTTGATGTCCCCCGGTCGATCAGCGCCCACCTCCAGCACAAGCCAAGCGGGATAATTCTGGGACCACGCGACTCTCACCAATCCTTTCGCGATATTCCAGATCCACTTGAGTGGGTTGTTCCAGGCATTGTCGAGGCCCAGAATCGTGAGCGGCACACCTAGCTCACTATTGAAGCTCTTCATACTTTTGCGCGCGCGTACACTGCGAGAGATGCCAGCGTAGATGGCATCTTTCGTCGTGGTCTTCCCGACACTGCCCGTCACGGCTATCACGCGTGGCTTGTAGCGCGTCAGCATTAAGCGCGCTTCCCATGTAAGCAAGAAAACGACGCATTTCTTGAAGAAGTCGATCATAGGTATTCCCGCATCACTCTGCAGTACAGACTATCTATCGGGCGGGATACTGTAATAATTTATCAGGAACTGAGCGATGTCGAGGAACGGGTGTGCCAAAGTCGCCGAGGCGTATGTGGCGCCCTTTGGGTCCACGGTGAAAAGAAAAACGATGTAGCGCGCGTCGTGCGCCGGGAAATACCCAAAGAATGAGTGCAAGAATCGATCTGCATAGTAGCCGCCAGACGGATCCACGAGCTGCGCCGTACCTGTCTTCGCCGCGATCGAGTAGCGCTCTTGCTTGATCTCACCCTTGAGAAGCGCATCGTCATACACTTTCACCAGCATGCGCGTCACGGCCTCTGCTGTCTCGGGTTTAAATACCTGTACGCGCTCCTTCTGTTCTACCTCCCTCGTCACGCCGCTTGCGAATTTCACGTGCGTGACGACATGCGGGTTTGGCATTTTGCCTCCATTTGCAAGAGCTGAGAGAGCTCTAGTCATTTCGATTGGCGAGACCGATATGCCCTGACCGAAAGATGCTGCGGCGAAGTTCACTTCCGGACCGACGCCATCCCCTAAAGGAGAGAGGTCGCCAGAGACTTCATTGGGAAGATCAATATCTGTTTTCTGATCCATGCCGAGAAGTTTCAGATACCTCGTGAATGTTGCCGACCCTGCTCGTTCCTCGACAAATGTCGCACCGAGGTTGAGTGATTCGCTCAGTATCTGCTGCATCGTCGCTGTATGGCGAGGCTTCTTGTCGTAGTTGCAGATGGTCTTACCTGAACGCTTAAAGCATCCCGTGTCGTTATACGTGGTGGCGGGCGTCACGGCTCCTGCATCAATGCCGATCGCCATGGTGAGAGGCTTCATGATGGATCCGAGCTCGTACCGGCCCTCGACAAGTGGATTTAAATATACTGATTGATTCTCGACATCTCCGTACGCATTCGGGTCGAATGTCGGACGTGATGCCATCGCGACGATCTCGCCCGTCTTCGGATCCATAACAATCGCTCCAGCGAGTCGAGGTGAATAGGTGCGCATTACATCGTCGAGCGTCTTCTCGACTTGCGCCTGCACGAGCGGGTCTAATGACGTGATGATGCTCCCCTCTTGCTTCGACGGATCGGATGAAAGCGCCGCTTGGACATTCGTAAATATTTCCGCAAATGGGTTTACGTATAGTCCTTCCGCCTCATGCGAGAGCGTATCCTGCCACTGCCGCTCAAGCCCGTACACGCCAGTCTTCACGTCGCCTTTGTACCCCACGAAACCGAGCGTCTGTGCAGCCAGCTCTTTTGCGGGATAACTGCGCCATTTGTCTTGAACAAGAATGACGCCGGGGATTTTCAGAGATCGGATCTTTGTCGCCGCGTCATCAGGAAGCCGCTGCGCGATCTCCTCCCACGGATCATCCGCTTTGGAGGCGCTCGCCATGAATTTGTCCTTGTCGATCGCCACTACCTGCGATATCGCAGCATATGCAGCCGCGGCATCCTGCATATCCTTTGGCGCGATCGCAAGCAGCCACCCAGTCTGTGTGACGGCTGCTGCTACTGTCTTACCGTCTTTCGTCGTAAAGAGAATGTCGCCGCGGGAAGTCTCTGCCCCGGCCCGCTGCACGTATTGCCCCATCGCATCCTGCGCAAATGCTTCGCCGTGCACGATCTGTACAAAATAGAGTCTCGCGACCAGTACAATGGCCGCAAGTATAAAGATCGCGCTCAGTATGCGCGCCCTGATCACAAGGGTCGCCTTCATATCTGAAGCGGCGATCGGTTATTAGATGCCATTGCCGGGTATTGTAGCAGCGACTGCCGTGCCCGGTTTGTATACGTACTGCGTAGTGTCGATCGCGACAAGACCAAGGTCTGCCGCTATGGATTCATCGACGTGCTCGGCCAGTGCGAAGTATTCCTGCTCCATGAGCGCTATCGAGCTCTGTAAGCGTGTCGTCTCCGCACTCGCCTCTTTGCGAGCGATGACATTGAAAATCGATGCTCCGACAAAGTAGAGGTATCCGCACGCAAGTACGAAAAGTACAAGCATCAAGGCGCTGATCACTGCATTTTCATATGGATGCTCTGCCGTAAGAGAAACGGATCTTGCGGCGGAAAAGTCCAGTTTGGACTGAAATATTGACGGTCGGTATTTACTTATTTGCTTCAGGTGTCCCATGTTTTTGTATGACTCGTAGCTTTGCGCTCCTTGAGCGCGGATTTTCTTGTATCTCTAGCTCGCTTGGGATCATGGGCTTGCGCGTGACGCGCTCACCCTCTCCCTTTTCGGCCAATTCTGCGAAGCGTTGTTTGACTATCCTGTCTTCTATCGAATGGAAGCTGATCACCGCGATCCTCCCGCCTGGTTTGAGTATCTGCCACGTATTGCGGATGGCTTCCTCCAGCGCTCCAAGCTCATCATTGACAGCGATTCGGATCGCTTGGAATGTCTTTGTGGCGGGATGTGTGCGGCCGTAACGGGCAGGCGCGGGCACCGCGGACCTGACGATCTCGGCGAGTTCATGCGCCGTATTGATCGGCTGCTTCTCTCTCGCCTCGACGATCGCGCGAGCGATCCTACGGGCATAGCGCTCTTCGCCCCAACCAAAGATGACATCTGCGAGCGATTCCTCGCGCCACTCATTCACGATCACACTCGCGTTCAGCGCTTGATCCCTATCGTAGGCCATTGAGAGCGGCTCATTGGAAAGGAAGGAAAAGCCTCTTCCCGCGCTGAGCTGGTATCCAGACCATCCGAGATCAAAGAGCGCTTTGTCTATGCGGCCGACGCCCACCTTTTCGAGCTCCGCACGAATGTGCCGGAAGTTCGCGTGTATCAAATGTACTCGTGCGTCTGCACCCTCGAGCGCTTCTTTGGCTCGATCTATGGCATCGATATCGGCATCGAACCCAACAAAGGTTCCCGCATCGGACAGATTCTTTATGATCTCTTTCGCATGTCCGGCGCCGCCGAGTGTAGCGTCGACGACCGTATCGCTGCCTTGTATGTCGAGTAATTCAACTGCTTCGTGTAAAAGAACTGTCCGATGCCCCGTGTGACCTGACGGCATCGGATCGCTGGGAGATTGAAGGCGTCGCGTGCGCATGACGTTTGAAATAATCCCCCAGCAATCCGGTGCCACTAGAGCGCTCCTATCTCACCGAGTCTCTCGGCGAGCGCATCGGCTTGCTTTTCTATACGGGCTTTGTAGGTCTTCCAATTTTCGGCGTCCCATACCTCCACGCGGTCCGATACGCCAGTGAAAATGACATTCTTCTTGAGGCCGGCAAATTCCTTTTGGTGCTCCGGTATCAAAATGCGCCCTGCACTATCCACCTCAACCTCAGCAGCACCCGACAGAATGAACCGATTGAAACCTCGCGTATCCGCCTGGGCGAAGGAGAGTTCCTGCAGCTTGGCAGCGACCTTCTCCCAGTTCGCGCGCGAATAGACGAAGAGACAATTGTCGAGACCGCGCGTCATCACCACCTTCTTGCCGAGATCCTTGCGGAACGACTTAGGCAGCGAAATGCGCTTCTTTTCGTCGAGAGAGTGCTCGTATTCACCGATGAACATCATATTCTACGATTTCCCACTTTTTCCCACTGGATTAGAGTATATACCACTATACCCCACCGCAAGGCACTTATCCACACGCGTGAGCGAGGGGTGGATATGAAAAAAGCCCCGCATAGCGGGGCCGTCGTATGCAGAGTATCAGCTTACAGATTCGATGTATTGCCGCCTCTGATCCGTGTAGTATTCGATCTTCGCATCGCAGAGCGCCGCGAAATCGTTCTCGCTCGTTTCGGTCAGATCGATAAAATCCGCACTGAGTGTCGCGATTTCCTCTTCAGTAGCGACCTCGTTCTCGCGCAGCGCCTTGATATGCCCGAGGATCGCTTCTTTTGCGGCGAGCGCGCCCGCTACCGGATCGCTCGCATTTCGCAACATTTGCCAGCTCTCGATCCTCTCGCCAAGGAACGCAAGCGCTCCCTCATCTGCACGATCGAGATTCCTGGGCTGACGCGGACCCTCTCTCATAGGCGCATGCTACCATGCCCGCATGCTCAGCATCTTTCGCTCCGCTACCCCGGAAGCGCTCGCTTCGCTCAAAGAAGAGCTGGGCGTCCGCAAGACGAAACATTTCGTGCTGCTCTTCTCAATGGGATCGCAGTTCGACCATCTCATAGTGCAGCAATTGTCTAAGCTTGGCGTCTACTGCCTCGTCGCCGATCCCGCGTCGGCACGCGCAACGGACATAGCGAAGATCTCGCCTTCCGGCATCATCCTCTCCGGCGGACCGGCCAATGTATCCGACGAACGTCCGCCATTCGACGACGCCATATTCGATCTCGGTATACCCACACTCGGTATCTGTCTTGGATTCCAGATGTGGGCCGATCATATCGGCTGCCCCGTGGTCGCAGGGAAAAAGCGCGAGTTCGGCGTACACATGCTGCATACATCGGGTGATTCAGCGCTCTTCGACGGCGTACGCGCCTCCACGCAAGTGCTCCAGAGCCACGGCGACACGATCGTCGCGACTGACGCGCTCGAGGTGCTGGGATACACGGACAACGCCCCCGTCGCCGCCGGTCACAGCGGGCATTTGTGGGGCGTGCAATTTCATCCCGAAGTGAGTGACACGCTCGAAGGCGCGAGGATATTCGAAAACTTTTGCTTCGACATCTGCGGCATAGACGATCGGTTCCCAGCGCAGTCAGTCGCCCAACAAAAGATCGAGGAGCTCAGGACGGCGGCCGGAGGCAAGAAGGTACTCATTGCGCTCTCTGGAGGTTCCGATTCGTCGGTCGTGGCGTACCTATTGAAGGACGCAGGCGCGACATTGAAGGGTGTGTATATCCGGGGCATCGATAGACCCGACGACGAGCACTTCGTGCGCACATGCTTTGGCGAGCAGTCGTGGATAGATGTGGAGATCGTTGATGCTACCGATGGTTTCCTTTCGTCGCTCAAAGGAAAGACGAGCATGAAAGAGAAGCGCCTCGCCATGCGCGGGATATACAAAGAGATATTGGATGCAAAGGCGGCAGAGTTCGGCGCAGAATTTATCGCTCAGGGCACTCTGTACACAGACCTGCGCGAAAGCGGCATGGGCCACGCGACCGGCGCTACCATCGCGGAGATAAAAGTGCATCACAATACCGGATTAGAATTCTCCGTACCGGAACTTCGCCCGCTAGAGACAGAGGTCAAAGATTCGGCGCGCGCTATCGGTCGCGAGATCGGCGTACCGGAAGATCTGCTCATACGACATCCGTTCCCCGGTCCCGGACTCGTCGTGCGCATAGAGGGCGAGGTGACCGCAGAGACGCTGGCCATCGCGCGCGCCGCGGACGGCATCTATATCGAGGAGCTTCGCAAAGCGGATCTCTACAACAGCGTCTGGCAGGCAGGGGCAACGCTCACCATGTCCTATCACACTGAGAGCAAAGGTGACGGCGCCGGATTGGGACGTGTCCTCGCACTCTGGGCAGTGTGGAGCGTCAACGGCTTCACCGCGCGCTTCGCGCAGCTTCCTTATGAATTCCTCGATCGCGTCTCAAGGCGTCTCACTAATGAAATACGCGAAGTGGGAGCAGTCGTCTATCGCATTTCAGACAAACCGCCGTCTACGATCGAGTTCGGTTGATTTCCGTTTCGTTCTCTGTTTTGCTAGGATATCGCCACAAGGGCCTATAGTTCAGCGGTAGAACGCGTCCATGGCATGGACGAGGTCGGGGTTCGACTCCCCGTAGGTCCACAGACTAATTTTCCTGCGGAGTGAACTCCGGAGGATTTGCGAGGCATCGCTTGAGCTCGCTCGTCTGCGTCCAGCCGCACTTGCCGTCTTGCTGCGGTTCGCATGACGCTTCGCGGTAGCACCCGTACTCCGCTTTAAATTCGCACGTCGTGACGATGTCCCCTGCCTCATCGGCTGAGACGCAGAGCTGGCCGCTGCATCCAGCGACTGCGCAGCCATTGGCCTGAAGTCCGAGCCCACCGCCCGTATTGCCAGAAGTAACTGGCTGCTGTTTCTCGTTGACGAATGTACGGCCATCCGGCGTGCGGCACTGTTCCGGATACGATTCCATGATCGGGTACCCTGCGAGCGCGCACTCTTCAAAGGAGCCCACGGATAAGATGCGCTGCTGCTTGGCAATATTCGAGAGAGCAATAAGGAGACCTGCGACGATGGTAAACACGACGAGTAATCCGATGAGGGTGGTCGTCTTTGTCTGTGGGTTCATATCGACATAGTATCAGACGCCCCGATGGTGCATGGCGTACGTTTGGCGTGCACAGCGCGCTCGCCTATAGTATGGGGACCTCTCGTCGTTCACGGGATAGGGTGGCCCCCTCCGAAGGGGCCGATGCAGGTTCGATTCCTGCCGAGAGGAATCGCAGATTTCGACGGCGAATCGAACGCCGGAGCGATGTCGCGCAAGCATGCGCGGCCGCGAGGCGGTGCCCAGACAAAGCCGCCCGACGGGGCGGCTTTAGTCGAGGGAGATTCCTGCCGAGAGGAATCGCTACTCGCCCGCCGGGTGCTCCTTGCTCCACCTACTGACTGCCTCGGAGAGAATCGCCGACTGCTGCTGAGAAAGCTGGTTCTCTCTGTCGGTCGGAAGACCAAACGACTCGAGCACGATCGCTCGTACATCCATCGCGCTTTCGGCATCGAGGATCCGGCGCTGAAAATCCAGATCATCATCAAGGAGCTTTGCTGCGGCCTGCCTGACCGATGGATCAATCTCTATATCGCTCATCTGCGTTCTGTCTCTCTTGGGTGCTTCCATACGATCATTCTACCTCAAACAGAGCACTGAGCGACTCCCCACTCTCTATGCGCCGTATGGCATCCCCTATTAGCGGGGCTATCGAGACAACCTCGACTTTCGGCGACAGCGCACCAGATGGCGCGATTGTATCCGTAACGAAGAATTTCTTGATCGGCGATGCATCGATCGTCGCATTCGCGGAGCCAGACATAAGTCCGTGGCTCGTCGCCGCGTAGACCTCTTTCGCGCCCGCCTGCGCTATCGTCTCTGCAGCGCGCACAAGCGTGCCGCACGTATCTGCCATATCGTCGATAATAAGCGCCGTCTTGCCTGCGACGTCGCCTATCAGCTTCATCCGCGCGATTTTGTTGTGCTCTTCGCGCTCTTTATGAATGATCGCGAGATCCATACCGGCCGGCATGAGGCGCTTTGCATACGATTGCGCGCGCACCACCCCACCAGCGTCTGGTGAGACAACGACAAGGTCGTTCGCCGCGAGCGCATCTGTGAAGATGTTTTTAAAATGTTCGACGAATACCGGCCGCGCATACAGATAATCGACATTGGTCTTACGGAAAAACCCGCCAATGGCATCATTGTGTAGATCCATCGTAAGCACCCTGTCGGTCCCAAGCGATTCCAGGATTGTCGCGAATACGCGCGCGGATATCGGCTCACGCGGCTTCGCCTTCCTGTCTTGTCGTGCATAGCCGAAATACGGGATCACCGCCGTGATCTCCCTCGCCGACGCAGCCCGAGCCGCGTCGATCGCTAGAAAGAGACGCGACCAATTCTCGGCGGGAGGATTGGTGGACTGCACAAGGAAGACATCTTTGCCGCGAAGGTTCTCCTCAAACTGAACATACTGCTCGCCGTCCGAAAATGTCTTCGTCTTTACTTTGCCGAGCTCGGTGCCCGCGCGCTTCGCTATATTCTGCGCGAGCGTCTCGTTGGATCCGAGAGAAAATATGCGGAAATCCATGCCGCGATTATAGCAACCGATTTTCGTTTCGTTCGGGCCGCCGGGAATTGAACCCGGTCTACATCCACCCCATGGATGCGTACTACCGGTATACTACGGCCCGTTCACAACGAGGGCTTTTGTCGGGCCGCTGGGAATCGAACCCAGTCTACACGCACCCGAAGCGTGCGTACTACCGGTATACTACGGCCCGGCAAAAAACCTCGTTGCGGGATTGCTCCCGGTGCACCCTTCAGGATTCGAACCTGAGACCTTTCGAATGTGAATCGAACGCTCTAACCAACTGAGCTAAGGGTGCGTGCAGGCGATTATCGCTCATAAGGCGCTTATTCTCAAGCTCTTAGAGTCCGTCTGTTGACACAATGCCGGCGCCTGGCATTAATTTGAATATGCGCTCATT
>CBIMKN010000032.1:0-9174 GCA_966244515.1 uncultured bacterium | reverse complement strand
CGGAAGCCGGCGTAGTAGATATCGAGCGTCGTCGATGCGCCGAAAGCGTGCGCGAGCAATCTGTCGCGAACGAGCGCAAGGAGCGAGGAGAGGAGCGCGCACGCAGCAAGCACATATGCTGCGGCATGCAGGCCGCGCACTTCGCTTGAGAGAAATCGGAGGGCGCGTTCGGTGAGCGCGATCATACAGAGGCCATGTGGCGCATAGATTATTGCGCGCTCGTGCTCGTAGCGCCTCCCGAACGCAAGTGCTCGAGATGCTGCGAGACGTCGTCATTGCCCGGATTGGCTTCCGCTACCTGCTCGAGTACGCGGAGCGCATCATCGGTACGACCGAGTTTCTCGTACGCAAGACCGAGCGCGTAGAGTGCATTCGCATAATTGCTGTTGAGCGCGACAGCTTTTTCCAGCGACCCTGCCGCTTTCTGATAGTCTCCTGAATCAAATTGGATCGTGCCAAGGCCGTACCAGCTCAGCGGCTCTTCCGGTGCGATCTCCGTCACCTTCTGAGCGTCTGCTATAGCTTCTTTGTATTGCTTTTGAGCGCCGAAAACCTGCGAGCGCAAGAGGAGCGCAGCCGCAAAATCTGGCTTGAGGCCAAGTGCGTAATCGAGAAGCCGCTTCGCCTCATCGAGCTTATTCTGAGATATTTCGAGCTGAGCAAGCTGCACGACGGGCACAGGATTCGTCGGGTTGTCGTTGTACGCGCGCTCATACGCGGCTTTTGCATTATCGTAGGCACCCTGTACGCCTGCGCCCGCGAGTTCACCGTAGAGCGAAGCAAGTGCAAGCCAGTTCTGATAGTCGCCGCTGTTGATGGATACAGCCGCGAGTCCGTGCTGGATCGTCGTTTCGAGCGACACCTGGAGCGTGGCTACTGCCTGATCGGTCGTGCCGCCAGCCGACGCAAGCTGACCGAGCCTGATCAGCCCAAGCTCGACCGCCGCACGATGAGCACGATCATTTCCTGGGTATACGACGAGAGCACGTTGCACGAGCGCAAGCGCCTTCTGAGCATCTTGGTCGCGCACATACACGACGGCGCTTCTCGTCACGAGAATATCTGAGAGCGTGGCGCGCAGGGCGTAGAAAGACGCCGCGAGCACGACGAGCACCACGAATCCGAAAGCGACGGCACACACGCGGTCCTTCCAGTCGCCATCCTTGAGAGAGAACTTCCACGTCCGTTCGCCAGATCGAGATGCTACAGCACCGAGCAGGAGGAATGCGAGTGCGGAGAGCGCGACAGTCGGCACGTATACGATGTGGAAGGCCGCGAGATACAACGATGCGCCAAAGAGAGCGCCAGAGGTAGTGCGCTCCCCTGCGTTTGCACACCGCATGAACTTCACGAATGCAAAGAGAAGAGTGAAAAGAAGAAATGCCCACGCGAGAATACCTACGATGCCGACGGTGACAAAGGTAGTGGGTATGAATCCTACGCCAGTATTAAAATCGACGTTCCAGAATTCAGTCGCATTGACGCCGGCAGGCTTATAGAGACTCCATTGTTCAGAGAACGTATTCGGTCCTGAACCAAAGAGCGCCGACCGGACTCCGTCCATCGCCTCGAGACCGATGGCAAATGTACCCTGCCATGACGGCCGTACTTCGACTTGCAGTACCTGCAGTTTCGTCGGCAGGGCGTTGTACAGCTCCGTGCCGAAAATACCGCCGAGAAGCGACGCGGCACCAATGAGCGCGAAGCACAGTACTTTCCTGAGCGGGACCGAATTGTTGCGGTGCGACCACCACACATGAGCAGCCGACGCTAGCATGAGCCCCGCGAACACGAACCATACATCGATCATGTTTACGATCGCAAACATGAAAGCCGACATGATGGAGAGTGCGAGTGCGATCCACTTCCATGCGCGAGACAGCGTGCTCGTACCCCACAGCGAGACTGTGAGGAATATCGCAAGACCCGCGACGATCGCAACCTCATGCCACGAACCGAACACGCTCGATGCAGCGGCACCGAGGACGCCAAAGGTCATGCTCGGAACTAGTACGTGAAATATCTGGATGAGCATCAGTCCGAATGCGCCCACAATGAACGCGCGCACGAGTACGTCCCCCATATGGGGTGCACTCCGAAAGGATAGAGATCCGATACTAAAGAGCGCGAAGAAGAGCACCGCCGTAACGACCGTATCTTGCTCTGCGATGCCAGACACAAATGAAGATGCGTTCGCTCCGGAAAATAGCGCTGACAAAACGTATGCGACGGGTAGCGATGCGGCAGCGAGTGCGAGCCACCCGCGAGGAACGTGAATAACGCCCTCTCTGTACTGTACGATCGCATGCGCAACTGCGATGGCTGCGACAACGATGCCCATGAGCAATATCTTCGACTGCAGTACCGCAATCCATGGGACCGGGATAAAGAAGATCGGAAGGAGGGCGAAAAGAACGATGACGGCGCACCGTATGAATACCGCAGGATCCTTGAGCGCCGATATCTGCATAGGTGCAATGGTACCATGTGCGCCAAAACGCCCCCTCATCGGGGGCGTTGTGGATGCTCTGCACAATGAGCCGGATTCTGTCCCTCGCAGATTTCTCTGCGGATGGGCAGCCATGTATCTGGGATGAGCGTTGCCGCTCACCTCTAGCGACTCTCCGCCTTTCGGCGACACGGTCTTGCACGCAGGTAGGATTTTTGCCGTTGCACCTCGAGCCTTCGGCGAGAGGTGTCCTTCGTCGCTTTATGCGGAGAAGGACATATCATCACCATATTGCCCAAGCTCGCCCTGCTTCGCCTAAGGCTTCGCAGGGCGTTTTCTTGCTCTCGCAAGAAAACGTCTCTGTTCGCATCCCTCGGATTACCCGTGCGGGCGTTACCCGCTACCGTCCTCCATCAGTCTTTCGAAAGATGGGCGTGTCCGGACTTTCCTCACCCGCTTTCGCGAGCGCGGCTGCCTAGTGCAGACATCCAGTATAGCAGATTGACCGAGGCGCGCAAACGTGTTACTATATAACTAGCAACAGCGCCAAAGGACGCTCGTCACATGCCGACCATCGAAATACACGGTCTCCCTACTCATGACGTACCGGCGATGCGGCAATCGATCAAAAAGGTGCTCCGTCGGGCATCATATGCGCCGCAGGTCGTGACCGTCGACTGCAAAGACGACGTCCGCGACCTCAATGGCGAATCGCGCCCGTTCCTGCGCATCAAAGCGGAAATGAAGATGCTTGATCGTCTCGAACGCCACATCAAGAGGCGCCTCTCGCACCTGCGCATCGATCTCGAGTTCGAGAACATCCGCAGCTTCACCGCTGGCACGTCGTGAAGAAAGCCGCCGCCCAAAAGAAAACGCCTGTCGACTCGATCGACAGGCGCTTCTGTTTTATTGCTGAGATTAGATGATCTCGCACGTACCTCCGGCGCACGCGAGCTCCTTCTTCTGCTCGGTCTCGTCGGTTCTCTCATAGATGACGAGTTTCGAGTAGTCGATCTTCGGGAACTTCGCTGCCATTTCCTCGTAACGCTTCTTGTCGATCGTCTCGTACGGAGCGAGTCGGTAGACGTGATTCTCGCGCGGCAGGAAAGAGAGTCCGCCGATAATGTCCCAGTTCTCGTAGAGCCACGAGACCACGGCGACCCATTCCTCATCGCCCACCGAGATGGTCGCAGACGGGTTGTGCTCGGTCCAGTTGAGCTTCACCAGCTTCCAGTATTCGAGCTGTTCGATAGCAGAGAGATCGTTCTTGAAGACGGAACCGTTCGGAGCCTTCACTGGGAATTCGAGAACGTACGTCGACGGATTCGCCGGATCCTGGCCGACCTCGGGGTGCGCCTGCACGCCCTGATCGCGCATCATCTTGAAGAGCGAGTCGGTCGCAGAGATGCGGACGCGGCGGATGTAGTACTGCGAGTGGCGCGGGTGAATGCCCGACGAGCAATCGAAGGTCTGCGAGACCGTGCCCGACGGCTTCACGCAGGTGATCGAGCTCGACATCGGGATACCGAATCGCTTTGCGTAATCACCGTTGGTCTTGATCGCAGCCTCTTTCATCTTACGCATGGTCTTCGCATCGCGAACCGCTGGGCAGTCCCACTGACCGGTGATAGAGACACCGAGGAGGCGTTCCGCTTCGCAGTTGTCCTGCCAGTCTTTCGAGATGTAGTTGAACTTCGTGAGGGTCGACTGATAGGTGCCGAGGAGCGTCGCGAGACGAGTCTTGCGGAGCAGAGATTTCTCCGTGTCATCTGCGCGCGCTAGTACCTCAGAGAGATTGCAGAACTGCTTTGACTGGAGAATGATCTCGCCGCATGGGTTCGTACCTACCTGACCGATGAAGCCAGTCTTGCGGCCATGCTTCTTCTGGAGAAGCTTCTGGCGCCTCTCGGGCATGGTCTTTTCAAGTGAGCCGCGATTGAAGATGCCGCGCTCGCCCGTGCCGCTCTTCATGAGCGCCACCCACTCATCCATGAGCTCAGCGTTGGTCGGCTTCTGCTCGTAGACCGCAGAGTTGTTGGAGACAGAGCGGTGCGGATCGGTGAGGTAGAACTGACCCTTCTTCGCATCGCGTATTTCGACGTCGTCGAGGTCGGAGAGAGAGATCATGGCTGTGCGGCGGACGCCGCCAGCGACGACGCACTCGCCGATCTTGCAGATGATGTCGTGCGCATCGATGTTGTGGAGGCGCCTGCCCTGCTTCTTGAGGATCTTCTCGCGCGCGAAAGCAAGGAGTGCACGAAGCGGTTCCGGACCAGATGCCTTGCCGCCCATCGTCTTGAGGCGAGCACCCGCAGGTCGGATCATCGAGAAATCGAAATCAATGTCCTTGCCTGAGTACCACGTCTTGAGACCAAGCGTGAGCGCGTCGCACCAGCCCTCTTTCGTGTCGGCGATGACGTGCTTCGAGAGTTTCTCTCCGGTCTGCTTCTGGATCTGCGGAAGCTGCTGGATGTTCTGGCTCTCTACGGAGTAGCCGACGCCGCAGCCCTGCATCGAGAGATACATGATCTCAGCGAAATCCTCGAGCTTCACCGGCGCGGTGAAAGAGCAGTTGTAGAAGCAGGTGTTGCACTTCTTCGCCGGCGCACCAGCAAATTGCATGGCGCGCATCGACGGCATTACTTCTTGATTGAGGATCGCTTCGCGCAGCTCTGCGTACTCTTTCTTCGAGAGCTTGTCGCCGAGATTCTCTTTCATGAATCCAATGTAGCGATCAACGGTCTCGATCCATGTTTCGCGACGCTGTTCGCTCTCGATCCATCGCGCATAGGTGCGGAGATACACGAATTCACCGAGCGGATTGTTCTTGAAATACTTTTTAGACTCTTCGGTGAGCTTCTTTACATGCTCCGGGACATCGCCCTGCTCTTTGCGCTCCTCTGCGCGCTTCGCGCGGTAGAGGATGTACGCCTTGGAGGTGGCGACATAGTCAGAGAGCATCAGCTGACGCTCGACTTCGTCCTGGCAGCCTTCGACTGTGGGGAGGAAATTCTTGTAGGTCTTTGCGATGCGCATCATTTCACCAGCGACTTTGTGTGCGACCACGACTGCCTCGTCATCGGAACCCTCATTGGAGGCGATCATCGCCTTACGGATGGCAGAAACGATCTTATCGAACTCGAACGGCAGGATACGACCGTCCCTTTTTTGGATATTAGGGAGATATTTCTTGTAGACGCGCTGTGCAGCGCTATCGGATGCGGGGACTTTAGTCACGCTCGCCGTCCCCTTGCGAGCTGATGTTGAATTCGCCATGCGCAAATACCTAACTTCTAATCAGGACGTTCATTGTACGCCTCTGAGGGCCTCAAAAATCGCACCAAAAAGGTGGATAACTAGAGGGAGAATGAGGCGCTAGAGCCGATGGCTATGTTGTGCGCTTTTGCGAAGCCTGCAGGCACCTCGAGGACGTATTTTGCGGGCTTTTCAGGCACGAACGACATCGGGTACGACTCGGGTGACGCGTTTTCCGCCACATAGACCACCTCTTTGTCCTCCGTGAGCCAAATAATGTCGATCGAGTAGCGCATATCCTTCATCCAGAAACCGTAGATCCCCTCTTGGGGAAAGACGAACAGCATGCCCTCGCCTTCTTCTAGCCGAGATGTGCCGCTCAGGCCGCGGGAGCGTTTTTCTGCGGTGTCTGCAAGCGTCACGCGCACATCAGTCCCGCCGATCCGCACAGTCGGTAGCGAATTTGTGTCACCCGAGATCGATGGTGACGAGGTCGACGCGGCATTTCTCGTGCTGGTCGCAGACGTCGTCGACGCGATCCTGCTCGATTGGGTGAGCTGCGCGTCGTTCTCAATGAAATAGGCAGCGTAGAGCGCCGCGCCGAGTATCACGACGATAAGCGCAAAGAGAAACGACTGGCGCATGCCTCAGTATACCTAGCCCGGGTAATTCTCTATGAAGCTAGAAGAGCAGGATGAAAGCCATGACAATGAACGTCACGAGCCAAAAGCCTGCGTTGATAGCGTAGAGTTTGAACGGTTTCGATTCCCACAGCACTGAACCCAGCATTGTTGGCATCACGAAACCGGCCCAGCACCAAAAACCGAGCTCGATCGCACCGATCCAATCAAACACTCCCCATGCGAGCGAGAAATAGCTCATCACGTACGCGGCGACGATACTCGCGAGAAACGCGAAAGACGCCATGACAGGCATGCGCTTCTTTCCCTTCTCTGCAGCGTCAGCCGGAATACCGGACATGCGCATCCACGAAGTGCCAAGTACTTTCGGGTGATACCAAATAAAACCGATAATGACGCTCGAGAGCGCGGCGGCCAAAATGGGCCAGAGTTCTATATTCATGCCTTCATCGTAGCGCGCAGTGGGAAGGCGTCTACAGAGCTTGTGTGCATAGCCTCAGGCCAAAGATCCCAGATATGGGCGGCAACGTTCGAGGGAGTGCCTTCGAGCGCGAGGTAATGCAGATCGATGTACGGCAGACTGTTCGCCTCGATGATGCCCCATTTCTGCTCATCCGGATCTCGCTCGGGATCTTCGATGATGAGATCGAAGCCCACGACGGCGACGCCGAGCGCCGCAGCAGCTCTCTCAAGATATGCGCGCAATTTTGGATGTTCCGATCCGAGCATCTCGCGCGTCGTCCCGCCGAAGAGCCTGCCCGTGCGATGCGTAAGAGGAAGGAGTTCGCCTGACGAGAGGATCGTGTCGGCACTTACACCGCGCCTCGAAAGGAATCGATTGTGCTCCTCGGTCAGAACGATGTCCTGTACCCTTTCCGGCTTTCCGGCATTCTGCCGCTCGATCAATTCGCGGACTGCACTGCGCCCATCGCCGCGTATCGTAGGCGGATCAGCGCGGAAAAAGCCAGCAAGTCGGCCATTCACGACGGTACCCCGACACACTGGACCTTCTAGGTACTCCTCAATGACGACGTATCTGCACAGCTTCTGCGCTGATCGCAGTGCGGTCTCAGCATCGCGGCGCTCTTGTACATTGACGCTCGTATGGCGACCGCGAGAACCTGATCGCGGCTTGATGACAACAGCGCCACGGAGCTCATCCACAGCCCTCAGACCTTCCTCGACCGAAGTTACGGAGCGATTGTGCGGAGCCGCGACGCCAGCCTCTGCGAGAGTGCGCTTAAGCAGTAGTTTGTCATCAAGCCAGCCGACTCCTTCGCCTCGCAGCGCCTTCGGTATGGGGAGACTTTGAAAGTAGTGCCATCTGCCGCCCAACCGCGCTCGATAGATCTCTGTCGCTCTTCCAAACAAGTACAGATGTTCCATCTCTATGCCGCGCCTGATCGCTTCCTCCCATATCACCTGTGATCGATACGTACTCGCCTTCGCGACATCCCGCGAGAAGCGCGCGAAAGGCATCGCGCCTATCGTTTTTTGGAGAGACTGTTCGAGCGCGTCGAAAAGCGTACCGAGACCCATTACAAGAGATGTGTGTATTCCCTCCCGATTCGCGAGTGCATTCGCGCTCCACACGGCAAGCGTATTTGAAACGTAGTGCTCGAAGTGATTGACCGGACTATTGCCGCAATCGGCGCAGGCCCCCGGTCTCTCTTTATATTCATGGGGCGCTCCGTCTGTCATAGGGAGATTCTACCGCACATGAAAATGTCCCCCGAGGGGGACATTTTCTTAGTGACCGCCGAGCATGGGATTCATGTTGGCTGATAATCACGTCTCTCAATAGTACACGATGCGGGATGCTATTGATTCTCAGTGGGGATAAGCGGACGATGCACGAATCCGTCGATCAGGAATAGGATGCCCGTGGCAAGAAACGGCGCAGAGAGGATCGCATTGACCGACAGGGAGTTCTCGAGCATGAAGAACGGCAAGAGCGCGATCATGACGAATGCCGCGCCGCCGACGAGTTCAAACTTCCACGCAAGCGCGAGCAGACCCGCGAGGAAAAAGCTCGGCAAAAGGTGCATGAAGAGTCCGACGGCGATAGCTGAAAGCGGCACGCCGGATTCGAATACATCGAGCGCGAATACGCTGACGAACAAGATGCTCAAAATGCCGAGAACTCTCGGACTCCAGTATAGGATTCTGTTTCTCATGCGCCGAGGATGGGGCCGAAGAATTGGCCCAGGTAATACGGCCAGATCAAGAGCGCGAAGAGGCCCTGCATAAAACCGAGCTTG
The DNA here is from genome assembly GCA_966244515.1 of uncultured bacterium. Classification (GTDB taxonomy): domain Bacteria; phylum Patescibacteriota; class Minisyncoccia; order Phycocordibacterales; family UBA2100; genus UBA10103. The sequence continues at coordinate 568 of CBIMKN010000032.1, read as the reverse complement.
AGATACCCGATCGTAAAGAGCCAGCCCGCGATCCATGCGAGGCCGATAGAACTATGCTGTTCGATCCGAATCTTTTCCATGCACGTATTTTAGCATCTTCATATGTTCGTGCACATGAGGGGTATACTGATGCGATGCAGCATCCAGCGAGGCCTCTGTATGTCACGCTGGCCGAAGTGGCGGGCATATGGATCGCGGCGAATTTCGGCTACTTTGCCGTGCTTCCCCTTTTTGGGATCGACCTTAGTTACAATGGCGCGCCATTTGCTCTGGCGGCGTATTTTGCGCTCTGGGTCCTTGTGGCTGCGTTCATTTTTGGCGATCTGTTTCGTGCATTTCTTCCTGTGGACAAGCGTCCGTGGGTGTACGGAGCGCTCAGCATCGCGTATGGGACGCTCCTCTTTGGCGCACTGTATCTGCTTTCCACACTGCCTATCCCCTACGGAAAGTCTCTCGTGCCGTACTCCGACATTATTTTTGCGACTCCGTACTACTTCATACCTAAGGCGCTTGAGGTGCTGCTTCAGCAGACGCTCCAGATGCATGTCCATATCGCCTTCGTCCGCCA
>CBIMKN010000031.1:0-9224 GCA_966244515.1 uncultured bacterium | reverse complement strand
TGGTCGCAAGAACAAAGATGACATGCGCCGGCGGCTCTTCGAGTGTCTTCAGGAATGCATTCCATGCCGCTCTTGAGAGCATGTGTGCCTCGTCGATGATGTAGAAGCGGTACGGAGATTCAAATGGCATAGCCGTGACACCTTCTCGGAGTTCACGTATATTCTCGACGCCAGTTTGTGACGCAGCATCTATTTCATAAAGATCCTTGTCGCTGACACCGAGCTTCTTCGCCAAAATGCGAGCGACCGAAGTCTTGCCAGTGCCCCTGCCTCCGCAAAAAAGATACGCGTGAGCCACTTTCTTATTCTTGATCGCCTTCTCGAGCACACCCACCACATGCTCCTGTCCTCTCACTTCATCAAAATCGGACGGCCTATACGCTCTGTAGAGCGTGGTATGCCGATTCTCCTGCTTTGCAGCCATGTGTTTAGTATACCGTCCTCTCCCCAGACGCCAAAAAATGCTCAGCTCGCGGCAGCATCAAGTATCCGTATCGCATCGCCGAGCGTCGGCGCCTCCATGAGCTGTGAGCGAAGCTCTTTCGCGCCGTCCCACCCACCGATGTACGCCTTGAAGTGGCGCTTCATCACGGCGTCGTTCACAAAACCGGACAAGTGCTCTTGAAAGAGTGCGATGTGTTCTTTGAGCGCGTCTATCTTTTCGTGTGGCGCACGCTCAAGTGCTGGCTCGGTAAATAACCAAGGATTGCCGAATACGCCGCGTCCGATCATCACCCCATCGGCATTCGCAGCAGCCGCCTTCTCGCGGGCATCACGCACATCTTTCACATCGCCATTGCCGATGATCAGCGAGGACGAACCAAGTGAGTCGCGTATCTCTACGGCTCTTTGTATGCGTTCCCAGCGCGCAGGGACCTCAGACATTTCCTTTCTCGTGCGAGCATGGAGCACCACGGCGGCGGGCTCTTCAGCGAGTATCTCGGGCAGCCACGTCTCGAGTTCGTCGACATTGTACCCAAGCCTCGTCTTCACCGAAACTGGCATGTCGCCTGCGCCACGTTTGGCAGCCTTGATAAGCTCGCGCGCAAGTGGCGGGTTTTTAATGAGCGCCGATCCGCACAGCTGTTTTTCTACTGCCCTGTCCGGACAACCCATGTTGATATCAAAGCCATCGAATCCGAGATCGCGGCACAAACGCGCCCCAGCTTCCATATGTTCTGGATGCGAGGTGAAAAGCTGCGCGACGATCGGCCGCTGTGTCTCTCCATATTCCAATTTCTTGCGGAGTTTACGTTGGCCATCATCATCGGCGCGCGCGAGGCCGTCGGCAGACGTGAATTCGGTATAGAGCACCTTCGGTATCGCGGGATCTGCATACGCCGAGATCAGCGTGCGGAAGGCCATATCGGTGACATCTTCCATTGGCGCGAGCACAAAAAAAGGCCGCGGGAGCCTGTGCCAAAAACTTTCCATGCTAAGAACATACCACGTTTCTACATTGACTAAAAGGCGTTTTGATGCATAATGTGCATAGAGGGGTCAGGAATACCAGTCCCTCCGCCTTTCAGAAGCACTCAAACAAGCGGAACAATCGACCAATGGCGGACAAGAACAGCTCGAGCCAGACAGCCGAGATGACGTGCATCGACGGACTGACACTCGTCACGTTCGCGAGCACACGAGCGCCTACGCCCGAACTTCTCGCGCAGCTCGCCGAGATGAGGACGTGGGGGCCAAGTGTTGTCGGTAAGATGGTGATCCATCAGATCGAAAAGTATCTTGCGCAACACACGCGCAGCGCTGCCTGACGGCGAGCGCTCAAGCACACAAGGGGCGGCCACGACGGGCCGCCCCATTTTTATATATTGGTCTGCTCCTCCCCTTTCATCTTGTAGTAGACGCGGTTACCGAATCTCAGATCGATGTACTCGATATCCGCAATGCGATCGCGGAGCGCTTCAGACGAGAGCACTAGATCAAGATTTCGAGCGAGTGTCTCAGGCTCTTGCCCAAATGATGCTTTTACGAAAAAACCCTGCTCGAGCGTTACGTTGAAATCTTGATCCGCGAGAATGTCCACTCGTGACGGTATAAGATTTGTCTCTTGCTGTAAGACGCGAAGCAGCGCGAGTATCGACGGCATCTGACCAGGAATGAATCGCGCGCCGATAGGCCCCCCATCGACTCCCCCCGTGAATATGTACGCACTCTCGTACTCGCCGTGCGTGGACGTTGCAGACGCAGTAAATATGAATCCAGTATCGTCGAGAGCATAGCAGTCCTCTTCGCTGCGGCACCAAAGCGCATATGGCATCCTCTCCTCAATCGCCACGAGCAGATCTCGGCTCACGATACCGTCGCGCGAAAGACGCGCTGATTTCACGCGAGGAAATGATGTAACAACCCCTGCCTCTCTCACCTCCTTTGGGTACATGAAAATGTTGCGTCGCGAGAAATAGTGAAAGGAGCCATCGCTGAGCTGAGAATCGATGTAGGTCTCGATGATAGCGGGATCTATCTTCTCTGCGCCGCTTACCGTGATCCGTTCGATCGAAAGCGGCGATATGTAGGAGACGAGGTGAATGCCGTATGCGAGCGCCGCGAGTCCCAGCAGTATGAGGCCAAATACCGCAGCTCGGGCCCTGCGCCGGCGCGTCCTGAGCGGCGATGGTCTGCGAGGCGGCGGGGGTGGTTCGCGAAGAGGCAACTGCCTCGTCCTCGACGACGCTGTCTGTTTGCCTTTTCTCAAATCGACGACTCGCGCGACCATAGAGACGCCGCATTGCGGCGAGAATTATTTCTTAGATATAACGGCCTTCCCCATGTATGGCTGAAGGACGTCGGGAATGCGCACAGAACCGTCGGCGTTCTGATAGTTCTCCACGATCTGACAGAGGATTCGGGGCATCGCGAGAGCGGTGTTGTTGAGGGAGTGCACGTACTTGAGCGATCCATCTGTATCACGATAGCGGATGTTGAGTCGCCTCGTCTGGAAATCATGGAAGTACGAAGAAGAATGCGTCTCTCGATAGCGCCTCTCGCTCGGCATCCATGCTTCAATATCATATTTCTTCACTTGTCCGAGGCCGAGGTCTCCGCCGCAGTTGATGACAACATGGTACGGGAGCTTCAGCTCTTGCAGAAGCGCTTCGGAATTCGCAGTGATCTCCTCATGGTACTTCACGGACTCCTCGTGACTTGCCTCGCACAGGACGACCTGCTCGTACTTCACAAATTCATGTATGCGGAATACTCCTTTCGTATCTTTGCCATGGCTTCCCGCCTCTCGGCGAAAACAAGGAGAGAACGAGAAGAATTTCATGGGGAGCTGCGATTTGTCGATGATCTCATCCATGAAATAGCCCATCGTGGCTACCTCCGCCGTTCCGGCGAGATAGTCGCTGTCTTGTGTCTTGTAGAGATCTTCCTCACTCTGAGGCAGGTACCCCGTGCCCATAAAGGGCTCACGGCGCACCAACGATGGCACGATCATCGGCTCAAAGCCCTCCTTGTGCATGAAGCGATCTTCCACGAAGCGCTCAAGTGCCCATACGAGGCGCGCACCATCGCCTTTCAAAAAATATCCTCTGAATCCGGCGACTTTCGAACCGCGTTCGAAATCTGCCATATCGAGATCGAGCATGAGATCTACATGGGTCTTGGGCTCGAATTCAAATGAGGCGGGTTCGCCCCATACACGCACTTCTTTATTGTCCGCGTCGCTTTCGCCTTCTGGCACTGAAATATCCGGGACGTTTGGCACCGTGACCATCATCGCGCGCCAATCCTTGAGGACGTCCTGCATTTCGTCTTCTGCCTTCTTGAGCGAATCTTTGACGCCAGACATCTCAGCGATCAGAGCCTTGCGCGACGCATCATCCCTTGCGCTTGCGATCTGTGCAGAAGCGGCGTTCTGCTCTGCGCGCTTTTGGTCGATCTGCAGTTGGAGCTCGCGACGCCTATCGTCGAGCTTTATAAGAGCGTCGACATCGACATCGATGTGCTTCTTCTTCGCACCGGCGATCACGATATCCTTGTTCTCGCGGATGAATTTAATATCGAGCATATGGAAATCTCTGAGTGGTAAAATCATAGCATTATGGACGGTGAGCTCAAACAGCTCGCACCGAGCGAGTTCCCAGCTCTTCTTAGAGAGATCCCGGCCGCACCGAAACATCTCTATGTACGCGGTTCGCTTCCGCCTGAGTCGCATGCGTGGCTCGCCGTGGTCGGCTCACGCGCATGCACGCCATACGGCCGCCAGGTCGTGCATCACCTTATCAATGGCCTCCGCGGGTATCCGATCGTCATCGTATCGGGACTGGCATACGGCATCGACACAGAGGCTCACAGAGCAGCACTGAACGCCGGATTGACCACCGTCGCAGTACCTGGCTCAGGCCTCGATTGGTCGGTGCTCTACCCGAAGGCGAACCACGCTCTCGCCCGCGAGATCGTAGACGCTGGTGGCGCGCTCATCTCTGAAGAGGCGCCTAGCGCGAAGGCAATGGACTACATGTTCCCCAAACGAAATCGCATCATGGCAGGTCTCACGAAGGCGACGCTCATGATCGAGGCCAAAGGTAAATCCGGCAGCCTCATTACTGCCAAACTCACGACTGAATACAATAGAGAACTCCTTGTCGTGCCAGGATCCATCTTTAGTGAAGAGAGCGCAGGCACGCACCAATTCCTCAAGATGGGTGCTACTCCGGTCACCCAGGCAACGGATATTCTCGCGGCGCTCGGTATCGCGCCCCGGGAGAATTCATCGCTCGCATCACTTCGAGACGATCTTACTGAAGACGAGCTGAGGGTTTTTCAACTCATCGCATCGCCCTGCAGCCGCGACGAAATCGTGCGCGCTCTCGACATGCCGATATCCGAAGCAAATGTCCTGCTATCGATGATGGAGATCAAGGGACTCATCGTCGAAGAACTTGGGACAGTGAGGCATAAGTGACATCAAACTCCCGACTGCATCTATCTCGTCTCGCACTGATAAGATTTGACATGTGTTAGTGTAATGGAGTATCAATGCGAACTCATGGGGTGCGTCGCACTCTATATATAGAACGTCATGAAGCTCGTCATAGTAGAGTCGCCGTCGAAAGCAAAGACGATCGAGAAGTACCTCGGCGAGGGCTTCACGGTCCGCGCTTCGGTCGGCCACATACGGGACCTCCCGAAAAGCAACAAGGACGCCGTCGATGTCGAGGGCGGTTTCGTGCCGCGCTACCAGATCGTGAAAGAAAAGCAGAAGGTTATCGATGAGCTCCACGAGCAGGCTGAGAGGGCCGACGAGGTGATCCTCGCGACTGACCCCGACCGAGAAGGCGAAGCCATCGCGTGGCATCTTTCCCAGGCGATCGGACTCAAGAAGCCCAAGCGCATTGTATTTCACGAGATCACGGAGAATGCAGTGAAAGAAGCCCTCGCGAAACCACGAAAGATCGACGACGAGCTCGTCCGCGCACAGGAAGCGCGACGCGTGCTCGACAGGCTCTTCGGCTACGACCTCTCTGGCCTTATCTGGAAGAAAGTGCGCTACGGCCTCTCTGCGGGCCGCGTCCAATCCCCTGCATTGCGCATCCTCATGGAGCGCGAGCGTGAGATCCGCGCGTTCGTGCCGGTCAAATTCTGGGTTGTGAGCGCGGAATTGAAGACCAAAAAGAATGAGAAATTTACGGTCACCTGTACTGAAGAGCCCAATGAAGAGAAGGAGGCGGAGCGCATCCTGAAAGCAGCGCTCACAAAGGAATGGTACGTGAAGTCGGTCGAGGAGTCCGAAGCTTCGAGAGCGCCGCGAGGTCCATTCACGACCTCAACGCTCCAACAGGCCGCTTCAACGCGTCTCGGCTTCTCCCCTTCGCGCACAATGGGCATCGCTCAGAAGCTCTACGAGGCCGGTCATATCACCTACATGCGCACCGACAGCATGAATCTCAGCAAAGAAGCGCAGGAAAAGCTCGTGAAGGTCGCGAAGGATGAGTTCGGTGAGAAGTACGCCGAATCACGCACCTACAAGACAAAGTCCAAGAGCGCCCAAGAGGCCCACGAAGCGATTCGCCCGACCTATCCCTCGAAACGCAGCGCGGGGACTACGGAAGAGCAAAAGAAGCTCTACGCGCTCATCCGCGCTCGCACGCTCTCTAGCCAAATGACCGACGCGAAGACGCTTCGCACGAAGGTCAGGACCAACGTCAAAGGCGCTGACATACCTGATTTCACTGTGAACGGCTCGCGCGTCATCTTCGATGGCTGGCTCGCAGCCGACCCCGATGCGCGCGGCGAAGATGTCGAGTTGCCGAAGGTGAACAAGGACGACGCGCTCTCGCTCGTCGAGGCGCATACTGAAGAAAAGGAAACGCAGCCGCCTGCTCGTTACTCTGAGGCAGGGCTTGTAAAAGAGCTCGAGGCGCGTGGTATCGGCAGACCATCGACGTACGCCTCTATTATCCGTACGCTGGAGACGCGCAACTACGTAGAAAAACAGGGTCGTACGCTCATACCGACCGCGACTGGCGATGTTGTGTCGACGTTCATCGAACAGAACTTCGGAGACTATATATCTGACACGTTCACTGCGGAGATGGAAGATGAGCTCGACGAGATCGCCGAGGGCAAGCGCGAATATGAAAAAACGCTGCGTGATTTCTACACACCATTCACCAAAGCAGTAAAATCGAAGGCAAAGATCCCGAAGATCACCGGCATGGGCGACGCTCCGGAAGAATTCCCCTGCCCTATCTGCGGCGGACCGATGGAGTACAAGCTCTCGCGCTCAGGCAGATTCATGAGCTGTAAGAAATTCCCCGAATGCCTCGGCGCGCGCAAAGAGGATGGTAGCGAGATCGCGCCGCCGAAAGAGATCGGCGAGGCGTGCCCCGACTGCAAGGACGGCAAGCTTATCGAACGCGAGGGCCGCTACGGCAGGTTCATCGCATGCTCCAACTACCCGAAGTGCAAATTCGTAAAGCAGGATCCTGCCGAACTTGAGCGCACCAAGACTGGCGTGCAATGCCCTGTCTGTAAAAAAGGCGAGATGATGGAGCGCCGCGGCCGATTCGGTATCTTCTTCGCCTGCTCGAACTATCCTGACTGCAAGCATGCGATCAAGGCACGTCCCACGGGCCGCATCTGCGACATGTGCGGATCACTCATGATGGAAGGCACGAAGACCATTCCCGAGCGCTGCTCGAACAAGGCCTGTCCCAACCATAACCCTCATAAGCTCGGAAAATAATACGAGCAAATTGGTACGACATAAAAAGACATCGCCCGCGGTTCCCCGCGGGCGACTTGTTCATATTCGCGACCTGTCACATATCGCTGCCGGCGCCAGTGCTGTCGGTCCAGGTGCGACGCGAGAGCACGATCGCCTGTATTGCCTGAGCGACAGTCATGCCGATGAAGATGATCAGCAACATGACGGTGATACCGACGGCGTTCGGCGCATGGGGCGCGCCGAGGAACGATGCCGTCAGGAACACGACCGCTGCCAGAATGTTCAGGTCGTTGAGCAGCAGCTCGCGGACGAGGCCATACGCATCGCCGGGTTCCTGACCAAAAAGATGCGGAACCTTCGACGCCACATAGACGACGAGAGCGACGAGACCGACGAGCCAAGCCTGCGCGCCCGGATCCGGCGTGAACCGGAGCGGGAGTTGCTGCCAAGCGTACAGGATCTGGTAGCCGAGCATCAGCACGGTGCCGATGGCAGACAACCAGAGCATGGTCGTCTTCGTAAGCGAGCAGATGCGGTGCCACAACCGCTTGATGCGGCTATGCTGCACGAGCGGGATCGCGGGCGGCTGCCCCTGCGGTCCGAATGTTTCGCCCACAGCGTGGGCGCGAGTCGCAGCAGACGGCGCACTCATGAGTTCTGTCTCCCTGGTTTCAGATATCGTGGGCGATCCCCACACTATATTTATAATGACCCGCCGAAACACTCTTGTCAAATACCTCTCTTTGACATCCGCTGGATTTCCTGTTACTATATAGAGAGCATTACAGACACGGGAGCGAGCAATGAAGCGCTTGTATTGGATAGCACTTCTCTGCGCGCTGCTCGGCGTCGCAGGTTATCTCTGGTTCGAACACTGGTACGGATGGCTCACGGCGGCAGGATCGCTCGCCATCCGCATCGGTCCGATATTCGTCTGGCGAGTCGTACTGCGCATCATCCGACGCCAGATCATCAAAGGCACCTTCGATTACCTCCCCTCTTTCATAAAGAGGCCAGTGCGAAGGTTCGGCAAGCGATTGGCGGGACGCATCTCGCATGCGTTCTCTACGGTCGTGCACACGTGGCGCCATTCGTGGAAAGTACGCCTCGTCGTGATCGTGCCAGTGATAGTCCTTCTCGGCGTGCTCGCGTATGACGCGGAGGGGTTCGTGGAATTCTTATACCTTTTCCCGATACCCTTCCTCTTCACGGCGATCTTCCCGCAAGGATTCTGGATGCTCCTGCTCGGTTACATCATGCAGCTCCTTGCCGCGCACGGGCTTGAATCCGTCGCGGAGAAGCTTTTGGCGCTTTTGCCTGAAGACAGCATGGATGGCTATCGTGCCGGCGTATACCGCGCGCGGGAAGTGCTCGCCAACACGACGCGGCCAGTGCGCGTCCATCTGACACGGTGGAAGCGTCGCACGAACGAAGACTGATCCTTTGCACGATTGAGACTGGGGGGCCGTAAGGCCCCCCTTTTCATTTGACCGCCCACACATCGGCGGTAGTATCATTCCATGTCCTCTGCCACGCCGCGCCCTCTCTCCGATATCATCGCCGCGATGAGCAGCAAGAACGAGTCCGATATCTCGCTCGTCTCTCGCGCCTATGAGCTCGCAAAGACAGCTCATGGTGAGCAGAAGCGCTACTCCGGAGACCCTTACTTCATTCACCCTGCGGAGGTCGGCTATCTCCTCGCCTCCGCAGGCCTCGATCCTCAGACGATCGCTGCGGGACTACTGCACGACACGATCGAAGACGCCGGCATAGCAGCTGTCACCATTCAAGAACAATTCGGTCCCGAAGTACTTACGCTCGTGGAAGGCGTCACCAAGCTTGGAGCCCTTCGTTACCGAGGGCTGGAGCGTCACACCGAGTCGCTCCGCAAGCTTTTCGCCGCGACCGCAAAAGACATCCGCGTACTGATCATTAAGCTGATGGATCGCCTCCACAATGCGCGCACGCTCGAGCACGTGCCGAAGCCGGAGAAGCGCCTGCGTATCGCTCAAGAGACCCTTGAGATCTACGCCCC
>CBIMKN010000030.1:0-9248 GCA_966244515.1 uncultured bacterium | reverse complement strand
CCTTGCCCTGAGCGTCAACATCCGATGAGGTAGTCGCATCATCGTCGCCGGTCGAGATGGAGCCGCCGACAAGCGCATTGAGCATCGAGCGTATGTTCGCGCCAATCCCCTGGCCGCTGCCGTTGGTGTTTCCAGACGCACTGCCAGAGACGGAAGCGCTTCCTGACGCGCTGGTACCGCTGCTGGATGCGGATTTCACATCCACCGATCCGTTCGCATTAGTGTTTGCGGCGACGTCAATTGCCGACGGATTCGTGAGGCTCGTTGAAAGGTCGGCCGCAGCATCGGTAACCCCCTGGATAGAGAGAGCCGAAGCGGGCATAGCGAGCCCGAATGCAAGCACCGTAGCGCCCGCGGCGAGCATATATCTTTTAGTGTTCATACGTGTGTGTATTGCTTGATTAGCCAATAAACCTCGCAGAAATGTCCTACAGGCTTGACCCCGGAAGACGGAGCCCCGGCGGACTCCGTATTCCGGGGTCAAGCTACTTATTTCGGGAGGCCTATCATGAAGACGAGGCCTAGAGTGGATTCTTACAAGTCGCGGGGCGCGACTTTTAGTTAGTCCAGCTTTTTCACTTCTTGAGCTCTGGCACCAATATCGATCGGGTACTCACCCGTAAAACACGACGTGCAGAGCCGGCTCTCTTCTATGCCTGTCGCCTTCAGCATTCCTTCATACGAGAGATACGCGAGCGATGTTGCGCCCAAGAATTCGCGCATTTCAGCGACCGTCTTCACTGCACCCAAGAGATCGCTCTGCTGCGGCGTATCGATCCCATAAAAATCGGGGTATCTAACTGGCGGGCTCGATGAGAGAAAGTGCACTTCTTTCGCACCCGACTCGAAGAGCATCGCTATGATCTTTTTCGATGTCGTACCTCGCACGATCGAGTCATCGAGCACGATGAGGCGCTTCCCCACTATCATCTCTTCGATAGGCGTGAGCTTTGCCTTTACGCCCTGATCGCGAATGTGCTGTTCGGGCTGGATGAACGTCCGGTGGATGTAGCGATTCTTTGTCAGGGCCATTTCGAAAGGAATGCCGCTTTCCTGTGCGTAGCCGATAGCCGCCGGCACAGCCGTTTCAGGCACAGGTATTACCACATCAGCCTTGATGGGATTCTCGCGAGCGAGCTGTTTACCGAATTCCTTGCGCACTTCATAGACGGATCTGCCGAGCAGGACACTGTCGGGGCGTGCAAAGTATACGAATTCAAATATATCTAGCTTGGGTGTTGGTGGCGCAAGCTGCTCGCTTTTGATGCCGGTCTCATCGATGACGACCATCTCCCCAGGTTCGATATCGCGCACGTACTCGGCGCCGACCGGGTGGAGTGCACACGTCTCTGAGGCGAGCACATACCCGCCGTTGAGCTTTGCAAGACAGAGAGGTCGTATACCGCAGTGATCACGGATCGCGATGAGCTTTTCTTCCGACGCAATGAGGATCGAGAACGCGCCTACAAGCAGCGGGAATATCTCACGGACCGCTTCTTCGAGTATCTTTCCTGACCGCATGCACGCACCGATCGCCTCCACGACCATACGGGAGTCGGAAAATTCGGTATGGTCGACCTTCTGAGCATCGAGATACTGCACAAGACGCGTAGTGTCCGGTAGGTTGCCGTTGTGCACGAGCGCTATCGCCCTATCGCCTGGTGTTGAGCAGAGTGATACGGAATCGTACAACGAGGGTCGCGGGTCATCGGTCGTGATCTTGTGAAGCTCCCCTGCGCCCGTCGCGAGCATGGGCTGAGCATGCTTCACTTTTGAACCGCCGGCCGTCGAGTAACGATTATGGGCTACCGCGATGTGGCCCTTGAGCGACTGTATGAGCTCTTCTGAGAAGACCTGCGAGACGAGCCCCATTCCCTTATGCACCGTCAGAGTTTCGCCATCTCCGCAGGCGATCCCTGCACTTTCTTGCCCGCGATGCTGCAGTGCATAGAGACCGAAGAATGAGAGGCGGCTGACATCGAGACCCTTGCCATAGACACCGAAGACCGCACACTTCTCTCCGATGTTTTCCATGGCGGTATTGTACCAAATCTATTGCCGTCGCTTTCACTATCCGTTCACCGGCATTTCGCTATACATGGATGAATACCAGATAGAAACATCACTATGGCTACCACGACAAAGATGAGGACGGCTTCACCCCGCAAGGCCCTCCAATATTCGACACTGCATGAGCTGCTCGTGCTCAAGCTGCGCGTACTGCACGACGTAGAAAGCCAGCTGAAGAAGGCGCTGCCCAAAATGGAGAAAGCGGCAAGCGATCCAAAGCTCAAGGAAGCATTTGCGTCGCACCTGAAGGAGACCGAAGCGCAGGAGGCCCGTATCGATGAAGCTCTCGAACTTGCCGGAGACCCGAGCAAGAAAAAAGAGAAGTCGGAAGCGATACGCGGACTCGTTGCGGATGCCGAGTGGTGCATTGCGAATATCAGGGAGCCCAGGGCGCGGGATGCATCACTCATCGCGGCGGCGCAGTACGTGGAGCACTATGAGATCGCGGGATACAGCTCTGCGTGTGAGTGGGCGAAGCTCATGGGCCATGATGATATCGTCGAACTTCTAGAGGCGACGCTCAGCGAAGAAGAGGCTGCTGACAAAAAGCTGTCGTCGCTCGCTGAAGGCAGCATCAATGAGAAGGTGGATACCGGCCACGAAGAAGAGTAGCTGCTAGATCTTCCGGAGCAGTTCGTGCAGTTCCGATATGGACTGGACGGTATGCTGCGGCACACAAACCGTTGCCTCGCCCATGATCGAACCGAATCGGGACTGCTGGAACCATACGGTCTTCATGCCGAGTTCTGATCCGACGCATATTTCATCGGAAAGCATGTCGCCCACGATAATGCACTCAGATGGCTCGAGTCCGTGCTCATCGAGAATGGCGCGGAGATTCTCCGGCGTCTTTTTCTCGACGAAATGCGCAGACCGGAAATGCGAGGCGATGCCGAGCTTTTCGAGCAGCGCTCCCCTGTCCCAACCCTTGCGGCTAAAGAGTACTAGATCCCTGTCCTGCTTCAGCTCTTCGAGCATCGGAATAACGCCGTGATAGAGCGCGTACACCGTCGGATCGAAGAGGGTCCTATTGAAGTCGAAAATGACGGCTCCTTTCTGCATACAGAGTCGCAACTGATAATTGGTACATGATATGAAGACGTATCAATGCCTATCGCGCTGTCCCGATAGATGTGGTGCAGTATGACCGTAGGTCATTATCGCAAGCGCAAGCCCCGCGGCCGCTATCGAGAGGTCTCTAAAGAGCACGTCAAAATTATACAGATCGATAAGTACGACAGCCACCAGAATGAGCGTGGCGACTACAGAGGGCAAGAATACGCGCCAGCCCGAGAGGATCCAGATTCCAAGTACAACCTCGAGTACTCCGAATGAGTGAAGCAATACCGCATCAGGCACGTAGCCGAGCATCCATGCTGGAAAATATGACAGCCACGCGACCGGATCAAAGAGCGCGCTGAGCGGCGGGTAGAGGAAGGCGAATGCAATGCCGATCCGCAGCACGAGTTGCGGAATGCGTGCGCTACTCATTGCGCGGAGCATATCAAAATAGTGCACTCACGCTCGCCGCCTGGGTCTCTCCAGGAATCACCGCATGGCGCGCACCGGCACCGTTGTACATCAGAAGGCTCGCGCCGATAGCCATGATCGCGATACCGCCGAGTATCACTTCCGTATAGAGGAATCTGTTGCGCAGGTGAGCTACCACCGTAACTGAGAACAGTACCGCTACGAGCGCGGTGAATGCGGTAAGCATGTACCACACGACCTTTGACGGCGACGTGGCGAGCACTGCTACGGACGCATCATTCGCGATCGGCTGATCGGCTATTTGCTCGCCCAGGACCTGCACATCGTCGGGAGATGCCGTGTCATTCAACGCAATTACGGGCTCTGTCGCCGGCACATCCGCCGGCACTTCAACCGCCGCGATCTTCGGTGCCGTACTTCGCTTCGCTGCAAAGAACTGCGCGACGAATGTCACCTCTTTGCCTTGATAGATGCCTCGCGCGACGCCATAGCCCACATTCGTGTACTCGGCTTTCAGGATGTTGGCGCGATGCGTCGGAGAATTCATCCATGCTTTCTCGACGTCTACGGACTCATCGAAATCGACCGCCAGGTTCTCGCCTGCATACGTGTAGTCGTATCCCACGGCATCCAGATGCGTACGGAACGTCGATCCATCGGGTGCAACATGTGCGAAGTAACTTTTTGCCGCCATGTCGTCTGCCTTCGCCTGGGCCGCCTGAGTGAGGAGGGGGTCCACTTCAAGCTGCGAGAGGGCATATGCTGTCCTGTCGGCATTGGCAAGGCTCGTGAGCGCAGATGGCAGCACAGCGGCCGTAAACCCTTCGTTCTCAAGCATTACCTTTACCTGAAAGAGGTATGCCGCTTCTATGAGAAACAGCGCTATCGCTATCGCTGCAACAGATTCTTTGTTGAAAAGGCCCGGCCTGAATTTGTTCCCCTTATGGGGAAGGAAGAAATGCTTCGCCCGCTGGTGGATTTTCCGGCGCTTTTTCATTTCCTATCATGATAGCACCAGAAACAAGACGGCCCCGCTCTCGCGGGGCCGTCCAGGGCTCGGGGCTTAGTAGCCCATCGCCTTCAGCTTGTTCTGGAGATCAAGAAGCTGATTGAGGAGCTGCGCGAGGAGTGTCGCCTTCTGCTCCTCCGTCATCGTTCCCGTGCCCGCGTTGAGCTTGGCGCGAGTCAGAGGACCTACGTAGCCGCTCTGAGGCGAGATGCCGTTGGCCGCCTGATACTTCACCACTGCCGCCTTGGTGAGTGAGCCGAAGTATCCGGTCGGAGCAGCGATCTGGAGATAACCGCCCGCGATGAGGATCTTCTGGAGCTCGGTCACATCGGTGCCGGTAGAGCCGATCGTGAGATTTGCCGCGAAGTTGTAGGTCGCAGCGCCCAAGACCTGTCCGCCGGTGCTGCCGGTACCGGTCGTTCCCGTGGTTCCGGTCGTGCCCGTGGTACCAGTCGTTCCCGTAGTACCTGTGGTGCCAGTCGTGGTCGTGATGAGGCCAGATACGGTGCCACCGCCTCCGCCACCGCCGCCGCCTCCGCCGCCACCACCACCGCCTGAGGAGGTCGAGGTGTAGGCCACGAAGACCGTGAAGTGCTTGGTCCAGACGACGAGGTCAGAGCCCACGTCTATCTTGCATGCGCCGCCAGCCGCGAGCGCATCGCCCGTAGCCTGATTGTCAGCTGCGCACGTGCTCGTTATTTCTGTCACGCCGCCGCCCTGGAAGAAGCCGACATTCTTGCCTGCCTGACCCGGGAAGAGGAGGCGAACTCCCTTGTCGAACGTAAGTCCAGAAGAATCACTACCGACAGAGATCGCGAGAAGCGTCGTGCCGCCAGGGGTGGTGACTGTGGAAGTCACGTCCTCGACCGGCTTGATGGTGCCATCCCACGAGCTGCCGCCCGTGATGGTCGTGCCCGATGCGATCTCGACGGTCACCGTACCCGATGACGTCGTTGTGGTCTGCTCCACATCGCCGCCCGTCGTCGTGGTCGGAGCATCCGGATCAGTCGTGTCGACGGTCGACTTGAGCGTCGTCATCGCCGCATCCGAGTACCAAGGAGAGAAGTTCACGTCACCGCTCATTGCGGCAGTCGGATCGGCTGAGTGCCAGTAGTTGCTAGACACAGTTACAGCGACACTAGAGGCGTTAACTGTGCCCCAAGCTACAGTCGTCGTGTCGATATCGTTGCCCGATACAGTCACGGTGTCCGCACTGTCGTTAGCCTCGAACATGAGGCCGACCGCATCATTACTCGCGGATGTCGCAGTGAGGTTCGAGACCACGTTATCCGTTACAACCGCGTCCGGCGTATTACCTTCCAGAGCAATGGCGTGCGCCCATCGGCCATTCAGTCCACTGATCGTGTTGCCAGTGATTGAGATTCCTGAAGTAGCACCTGCGCCTGAAGTGGGATGATTGACGATGATCCCGTATGCGCCCTTCCCCGGAGAAACGGCAGTCGTATTGGCAGTCACGTTGGAGACAGTGTTGTCACTTACAATGAAGCCCGAGAGTACACCCGTACCAGTGGAGTCGCCGATACCTATGCCGCCATTCGAACCGTTCGTCGTGCTGCCGACGCCATTGATGGTATTGCCATCGATAGTGACCCCGGAGTTACTTACTGAGTCGGAATCCTGGAAGTAGATGCCATATACATTGCCTGTCGCAGTACCTGTACCTACGCTGCTGATGTCGTTGCCCGATACGGTCACGTTGTTCACGTGATTTATCAGAACACCGAAGTTACCGTTTGGATTCGTAACGGAGAAGTCAGAGAACGTCACGTCGTCAGCGCTGATGGTGACCTGGCCGCTTATCGTGGTTGATGCTTTTCCATCGCTATCCAAGGTGACATTCTTGTTGATTGCGACGTTTTCGGTGTAGGTTCCTGCAGTGACGCGTACCGTGTCTCCGGCGACGGCATCATCGATCGCATCCTGAATCGAGGTATAGGCTTCAGCCGCGCCTACCATGAGCGTCCTCGCATTCGAGTACTGAAGAGTTGCAGACGGGCTGTTGTAGATTCGAAGAGTTGGGAGCTCAGAAGCTGGCTTCGTTGCCGTGCCTCCAAGTGCCGTCGGCTGCTGAGAGGCAAAGCCTGGCTCGTTAAGCGACGAAGACGAGGAGGTTGTGTACGTTACCGGTGAATCCGTGAACGTATTGCTCGTCACATCCAACGTGCCAGTGTGGCCCGCGTCTTTGATGAGTATTTCCGAGTACCAGTTCTGATCGAACGTATTACCGGTCATCGTGACAGTCGATAGATCGGTGTTGGAGCCGATGCTGTACGTGACAAACCCAATGGTCCAGTTATTGGAGATCGTGTTTCCAGTTATTACGCTGCCGCTGTACGTATTCGTGAAGTTCAACCCGGTCCTGTTGTCAGTGATTACGTTATTCGTAAGTGTGACTACAGCATTATTCACGTACACGCCGTTTCGGCTCAGTGTCACCGTTGAGTTAGTAAGTGTGTTGCCGGTCGTGCCCTGAGCGAACGTGACGCCATTGTTGTTGAAGTTCCAATCCGTCAATTCCTGCGCAGTATAGTCGTGCGTGAGCGTAACACCCTGCACTGTAGAGTCATTCGCGCCAAACGTCAGCGGAGTGGAGTTCGCGTCAGTCGCAACTATGAACGTGGAGGCTGCGCCAGCACCGGTGATAGTGAGCGATTTATTGACGTTCACATTCTCCGTGTATGTACCTGCCGCCACGTTTATCGTGTCTCCCGCAGTAGCTGCGTTGATTGCGGCCTGAATGGTGAGACAGCTGAAATCAGGATCCGCGCACCCGCCACTGCTGGCCGGGTCGACGTTCCAAGTATTTGCGGCTGAAACGGTGCTAGCGAACGCGAAAAGCGCGAGACCGAGAACCGAGCTGATAATAGAACCCTTTACAAGTTGACTATGCATAGTCTGTCTTAGTAAATGGATAATAAAAGTACTAACGACTTTTGGAGTGCCCAGAGTATTCCTCCATTCAAAAATGTGCAAACTTTCTCAAATGTGCCGCTTGGAGGCTGATGATGTCATGAAGCCTTTCGCGTACCCACAGGACTGACAGAGCTTAGACGTCCGTGAACAAGACACCGGGGTGCGTCCATTAGACGGCCCTAGATTTGGGCAAATTTCGAATCTGCCGATGCTCGAGCATGCGTAAAGGACATATCTCCCGAGTGTTCAACATGCGACGTAGGTGCCCTATGCGTGCGCGGTGGTGATTTGCGATATGACACCAGAGGACCATCGTGTCAACAATGGCCCTCAGTGATTCTCCTGGCTTTCGATCTGCCTTCCCTATCGCATTCGGCGCAGGGCAAACGCGCCCGAGACGCCGATGAGAAGTGACATTGAAAGTATTGCGATCAGTGTCGCGGCGTCTCCGCCCGCACCCGTATTCGGAGCTTCGGGAGTCGAAGTTGCGGTAACTGTCGGAGGCGGCACATCTGGCTCGTCGACCGGATCATCGACCACAGGCGGGACTTGAGGGACGCACGATGATGGCGTCGTGATCGTATCGTCGACGGCCGTCGTGACGAATCCGTCCGGAATGAGTGCTCTACCGGTCCACGTGACGTTCGATTGCACGGTCAATCTCACAGTGTCGAAGAGTGATCCGGCGAACACCGAGTTCTCACCGAGCGACGATGTCACCGCATTATCGTTGACCACCCAGAAGACGTCGCAGGCCGATGCCCCGTTCGATAGCGTCACTGTAGAGCCTGGCGAAGTCATGAGAGAGCCGTTGAATCGGAAAATGTAGGTGCCATTGCCGTCGAGTGTGATGCCGCCAGCGCCGAGCGTAACAGCGGCTACCATGGAATTCACGCAGTAGACGCCAGGTGTGTATACGCCAAGAGCGCCATGTGACGTATCCGCAGCGAGATCGACGGGTCCTGCGGGAAAGGTGTAGGTACACGCCTCTCCGCTCAGCGCTGCAAGAGCCGTATTCCTGTCAGCGACGGCGGTGGTAAACGCGCTGCCGCCACCGAAATTCGTATGCGCACCTGCTGGCGTTACTGCGGGCGCGGTCACAAAGCCAATATCACCGTTCACGGTGGTACCGGGCACGGTATTTACATACGTTTGCGCAATGATCGCGTACGAAGCAGCCGAACCGAGCGATGGGCTCGTAGCTGCCGACACTGATGCTGGGATAAGAAAGCTGGCGAGCGTAGCGGATATCGTGATAATCGTTCGGGACACAACAGGTGCGCGCATAAAAAGTATGAATCTATCTTGATATATAGAACTCCTGAAGCTTACGCGAGGGCCCCACGTTTGCAAGATGCCGTTTGCCCTATGCCGCGAGGCGTTTCAAGGCCACCGTGTAAGCCGCATCGCGCAGGCTTATGCCATGCTGCTTTGAGTCTTCAACCACTGCCCGGGCGGCAGTACGCATCTTTTCCTCCAGCTTCTTGAACACATCTTCCTTCGCCCATTTCTCGTCGTGAATGTTCTGGTACCACTCGAAATACGATACTGCGACGCCGCCCGCATTCGCGAGAATGTCGGGTATTACAGTGATGCCCCGTGCGGCGAGCGCCTCGTCGGCATCCTTGGTCGTCGGACCATTGGCCATCTCAAGCACGATCTTCGCCTTCACATTGCGCGCATTGTCGATAGTAAGCGCATTCTCGAGCGCTGCAGGCACGATTATGTCGACAGGCA
This sequence comes from uncultured bacterium, assembly GCA_966244515.1. Taxonomy (GTDB): domain Bacteria; phylum Patescibacteriota; class Minisyncoccia; order Phycocordibacterales; family UBA2100; genus UBA10103. The sequence continues at coordinate 7 of CBIMKN010000030.1, read as the reverse complement.
GCTCAAG
>CBIMKN010000029.1:0-9378 GCA_966244515.1 uncultured bacterium | reverse complement strand
ACGCGCAAAAAAATACGTAGAAGGTATATTGTGTCTTGTATGATCATCACTACCAGTTGGGATGACGGGGATCACGAAGACTTGACAGTACTTGACCTCTTGAACACATACGGGATACGCGGGACATTTTACATCGCGCAAACATACAGACGACACGCTCTAAGTGATAAAGAAATTCGCCTCATCGCTGCTACGCAAGAGATCGGCGCGCATACCCTCACACATCCCGATCTCAGTGCTGTTAGCGAAGAAGTGCAGGAAAGGGAGATCCGCGGAAGTAAGCGATGGCTTGAATCTGTTACGGGATCAGAAGTAAGTATGTTTTGCTATCCAGGCGGGAAATATACGAATGCCACGATTCGGCTCGTAAAAGAATCCGGATACAAAGGAGCCAGGACGACGGCGAGGCGAAGCTATTCGAGAGACTTTGATCCTTATGAAATGGGTGTTTCCATGACATGTTACCCGCGTTTGGACTTAAGTCCATTAAGGCGGGTGACTGCGCCAATCATTGCGTCGACCTTTGGATACAAGCCGCTCGATAGGGCATATCCTAGATTTGAGGAGCGCATGAGAGAGCGTTTTGATGAAGCGCGCGCAGTAGACGGTATTTTCCACCTGTACGGTCATTCATGGGCAAATGCCATGTACGGTCTCTACCCCGCGATCGAGCGGTTATTTGAATACATAGCACAGCAGCGTGACTGCGAGCACCTTACAAACGGGGGGATAATCGATCGATATGCGCGTGCATAAGATATTAAGATCTGCTGTTCGTTTTGTTCTCCGAATGTTGCCTCCGAGAATGCGGAAGGCGTTATTTGCGAATTACTGGGCTTCGCGCTCTCCCGACAGGATCTTCTTGGTAGAAAAACTGCTCCCTGCGTATTCCCGTAGCGCGAAGAATATTCTGTGGGTTGGATGCCAGAAATATACGCGCTCATATGCGCATATTCTTGAGTCTCACGGCGCTGCATGTTGGACGATCGAGATCGATCCGAGTGCCGCGCAGTGGGGAAATGGTGACAGGCACATGGTCGGCGATTTATTGGAGATAGAATCGTTGTTCAAAGAAATTCAGTTCGATGCCATCCTTTGTAATGGGATTTTTGGCTTCGGTGTCAATTCACAGGAACAGCAGGAGGCAGCGTTGCGCGCCATGCATGCAAAACTTGCGCCAAGGGGTTGGTTGCTGCTCAGTTGGAACAGGGATAGGTCGAGGGACCCAATTAGTATCGGTGTGGTCGATGGATTTTTTCGCCCTGAGGCTCCCGAAGGTCTACATTCTCATTACGAAATCGTGGGTACAACTCACGTCTATGAGCTGTTGCGTAAGGCTGATTAGGCTCGCTTTCATGCGAAATGCATCATGCTAGAATTGCGGCCATGACCATACTTGAGAAAACGCTCAGATGGATAGCCATTGCGGGCGTATTTATCCTCCCGTTCGTAGCCCTTATCGTCACATCCTCGCTCTTCTTTCCGTACATCACTGGCAAGAATTTCACTTTCAGGATCGTCGTCGAGATCATGACGGCCGCGTGGCTCGCTCTCGCCCTCGTAAATCCAGCATATAGACCGAGGCGCTCGTGGGTGCTTGGTGCGCTTGCACTTTTCGTGCTGGTGATCGGCATCGCCGACGTATTCGGTGCCTACGCTTTCAAGAGCATCTGGAGCAATTACGAGCGCATGGACGGGTGGATCACGATCGCGCATGTCCTTCTATACACCATCGTGACAGCGTCGATCATGCATACCGAGAAGCTGTGGCGATATCTGTGGTGGACGACACTCTCGGTCTCTGCGTACCTCTCCTTGTACGGACTTCTGCAGGTGACAGGCAAAGTGGCGCTCGGTCAGGGCGGATCGGCGGGCCTCATCGGTCGCGTGGATGCGACTTTCGGCAATCCGATCTACATGGCCGTGTACATGCTCTTCCATATCTTTATCGCGGCGATGCTGTGGGCAGAGCAGTGGGTGGAGAAAGGGCACGGTAAGCGCCTCTACATCTCCGCAGCGTACGGATCCGTCATCGTGCTCGACACTATCGCACTTCTCCTCACGGGTACCCGCGGTACCATTCTCGGCCTCGTCGGCGGCGCGTTCGTCGCCGCATTTCTGACGCTCGTGCTCGCGCGCAACTCGCGTAATGCATGGCGCATGTCCGCGGCGATGGTCGCCGGGCTCGTCGTGCTCATTGGCGGGTTCTTCATCGTGAAGGATCAGGCGTGGGTGAAGGAAGTGGGGTTCCTTGATCGTCTTGCGACGATCTCGCTCGAAGATGCGACCACAAAAGCGCGCTTCATAAACTGGTCTATGGCGTGGAAGGGCGTGCAAGAGCGTCCTGTACTCGGGTGGGGTCAGGAGAACTATGCGCTCGTATTCGACAAGTACTACGACCCGCGCATGTACGCGCAGGAGCCGTGGTTCGATAGGGTGCACAACATCATATTCGATTGGTGGGTCGCGGGTGGCACGCTTGGCCTACTTGCGTACCTCTCGATGTTCGCGGCTACGCTTTGGGCGCTTTGGCGCTCCGGCGGATTCACGATAGCCGAGCGCAGTATCCTCACGGGGCTACTCGCGGGTTACTTCGTTCACAATTTCTTCGTCTTCGACAACGTCACAAGCTACATCCTTTTCGGCACTGTTCTCGCATTCATCGCGTATAGGTCTGGAAAGGCTAAGCAAGCAGAACATATTCTCCAGTCGTCAGCTCTCTCTAAGTCGTGGCTTCCGTATACGGCGGTCGTCTGCGCGATCGCCCTGCTCGCTGGCGCATGGTACGTAAATCAGAAGCCGCTTGCCGCGAATAGACTGCTCCTCACGGCACTCTCGCAACAGAACGATATCCTGAAGAACCTTCAAGATATGCGTGAATCGATCGATCTCGGCACATACGGCATGCAAGAGGCGAGAGAGCAGCTCGCACAAATGTCCGCAACGGTCGCGGGTCTGTCGGTCTCAAATGATGTGAAAAAGCAGTTCTTCGATCTTGCGACGAGCGAGATGAGGAAGCAGGAAGAGATGTCTCCTCTCGACGCACGATTCCCGCTCTTCCTCGGTGTCATATATAGTGCGTATGGTTTGCACGATGATGCGAAGATCGCACTTGAGAAAGCGCTCTCCCTCTCACCAAAGAAACAGGCGATCATGTTCCAGCTCGCGGAGAATGCTATCGAGCGCAAGGACATGGCAGCTGCGCTCTCGTACTATAAGCAGGCGTACGAGCTCGATACATCCTTCGACACTGCCGCGGTGACGTATGGTGCTGCGCTCATAACGAGTGGTCAGACCACTGCGGGGGAGACTATCATTGCGCCCCTTATCGAAAGCGGCAGAGCTGCTGATCCAAGACTTCTCGCTGCGTATCGCGCCACTGGGCAGCTCTCTCGAGCGGCTACAGTATGGGAGGCTGCTGTGAAAGCGAGACCAGGCGACGCGCAGCAGTACTTTACGCTCGCCGCGATCTACTACCTCGGCGGCAACTCTACGAAAGCGATCGCGGTGCTTCAGAGTGCGAAGGAGCGCATGCCGGACATCGCGTCGCAGGCAGATCCTGTGATCGAGCAGATCCGCAATGGTACAGCCAAGGTTGAATAGCACTTGCGCATACCCACGCTCTCTCTATAATGTGGTTGTGAGTGCCACAAAGTGTGGCTCTTAGATTGAAAGTCGCTGAAGTACCGCCCGCAAGGGCGGTATTCAGTTTTTAGCTCGTTATGACTTCCGTGAAGACGGGGGTTGTCATCAGGATGATGAATGCTAGTCTTTTTACAGGATCAAAGGGCGTATTGCGGAGGGCGGCGGCACTCACATAAGACTTTCACTTTTTGGAGCTCGCACCCGTCCTCCGCTGTGCGCCTTTCAAAAACACCCCACCAGGGGTGTTTTTGCGTTGGTGTGGGCGACAAAAACGAAAGAGAGACAGAAACGGTCGCGCGAAAGCGCATTGAGCGTCACATGAGATACCAGATATCCTATGAGTATTCACTCATGCGAAATTCTTTTCGTATTTTTGCAGAAAAGAAAAAATAAAAAGTTATCCACATTATTTTTCACAAAATCATTTTATTGCGAGCGTGAGTGCAATAATTAATCAAACGCTGTAGCGTTTCGCGCGCGAAGCGAAGGTCGAGTTTAATACTCAACAATCATTTACATCCATGGCAAAGAAAAAGAAGGCCAAGAAGACGACGAAGAAGAAGGCCACCAAGAAAAAGAAGCACCGATAGTGCTTCGAAAAGACCTCCTTACGGAGGTCTTTTCTTTTTATGGAATGAAAGAGGCGAGGGTGGTAGGATACCCAGATGTCATTTTGGAAGGGGATTTTCGGCGATACGAACGTCGCGGCCTTGAAAAAGGCGCAGCCTATAGTTGCCCTCGTGAGCGCGCGAGAAGACGAGTATAAGGCACTCTCAGATGAGGCGCTGAAGGCCAAGACGGCGGAATTCAAGAGCCGAATCAGCCAGGGGGAAGATCTCGATACGCTCGCTCCCGAAGCGTTTGCCGCTGTACGCGAAGCATCCAGGCGCACGCTCGGTCAACGGCATTTCGATGTACAGCTGATAGGCGGCATGATCCTCCACCAGGGAGGCATTGCGGAGATGCGTACAGGTGAGGGTAAGACCCTTGTCGCGACTTTGCCGGCATATCTCAATGCGCTCAGTGGCAAGGGGGTCCATGTCGTGACGGTCAACGACTATCTTTCGCGCCGCGACGCCACGTGGATGGGGCAGATCTACAACGCGCTCGGTCTTTCCGTAGGTATCCTCAATCACGAAGCCTCGTTTCTGTACGATCCGGCGCACGTGCCTGCCGAGAAGAGGGAAGAGGACGAGGGGGAGCAAGATGCAGCAGGCAGTTTCAAAGTCATCCACGACTTTCTCAGGTCATGTTCGCGCAAGGAGGCGTATGCGGCAGATATCACCTACGGTACGAACAATGAGTTCGGATTCGACTACTTGAGGGACAACCTCGAGTACGAGAGCGTGAATCTTAGACAGCGACTTCCACAGGAAGGCGGCTATCATTTCGCGATCGTAGACGAAATAGATTCCATCCTCATAGATGAGGCCCGTACGCCGCTCATTATCTCGGCACCCGTCTCAGACGCCGAATCGCTCTACGGACGTTTTGCACAGATCGCTCGCACGATGGAGCGCGAGTCGGATTTCACAGTAGATGAGAAGCACAAGCAGATAGCGATGACCGATGCGGGCATCGAAAAGGCTCAGGACGCACTCGGTATAGACAATATATATACGGATGCCGGCATCAAGATGGTCCATCATCTAGAAACGGCCGTGAGAGCAAAGGCGCTCTTCGAGAGGGATAAAGACTATGTCGTGAAGGACGGGGCGGTCGTGATTGTGGATGAATTTACCGGCCGTCTACAGCCAGGCAGAAGGTGGTCAGAAGGGCTACACCAAGCCATAGAAGCGAAAGAGGGGGTATCGGTGCAGCAGGAATCGCGCACGTTCGCATCCATAACCTTCCAGAACTACTTCCGATTATATGAGAAACTAGGAGGTATGACAGGTACGGCGGCCACGTCGTCCGAGGAGTTCTACAAGGTGTACGGCCTCAATGTGGCGACTGTGCCTACGAATCGACCGGTACAACGTCAGGACCTCGACGACCTCATACTGCAGTCCGAGAACGGCAAGATGAAGGCTATCGCGAAGCGCGTCCGCGAGCTTCACGAGAAGGGACAGCCCGTGCTTATCGGTACCGTATCAGTCGAGAAGAACGAACTCCTCTCCGCGTACTTCAAACAAGAGGGTATTCCTCACGAGATCCTCAATGCCAAGAACCACGAAAGGGAAGGCGAGATCATCGCGCAGGCGGGAAAGAGGGGAGCTGTCACGATCGCGACGAATATGGCAGGTCGTGGTGTCGACATCAAGCTTGGCGGCAATCCGGGCAGCGAGGATGCATATACAGAGGTGAAGGACCTCGGCGGATTGTTCGTTCTTGGAACCGAAAGACATGAGGCCCGTCGCATAGACAATCAGCTGCGCGGACGATCCGGTCGACAGGGCGATCCGGGGCAGACGCAGTTCTATGTCTCGCTTGAAGATTCGCTTATGCGCGTATTCGCGTCGGATGTCATCAAGAGGGTAATGGGCAGCTTCAACATCCCCGAGGACGAGCCCATCTTCAATTCGATGATCACGCGCTCGCTGGAGAAGGCCCAGACGAGAATAGAGGAGATAAACTTTGATGCCCGCAAACACGTGCTCGCATACGACGACGTACTGAATATCCAGAGACAGAGCGTGTATGCCCGCAGACGTGCACTTCTCGCGGGAGGGGAGAATGAGGTAGAGGAAGAGCTCGCCAGCATCGCTGACGGCGACGAAGAATTCATGGCCGCTGTAGCGCGCAAGAAAGAGGAGCTGGGCGCGACTTTCGTGCCCATGGTGAGACGCATCCTTTTGCAGGGAATCGATTTCTTGTGGGTAGAGCATCTTGAAGCTATGGAGTATTTGCGATCCAGCGTGAATTTGCGTGCATATGGTCAGCGTGATCCGCTCGTCGAATACAAGAAAGAAGGTCTCAAACTTTTCCAGATGATGGAGGAGAACTTTGCCTCACACGTGAAATCACTTGTGCCGAATATTCTTAATGCCGGTCAGTCTTCGTCCGTTCAGCGTTCGGCAGAGAATGTGTCTCGCGCAGCTGTATCGATCACGGCAGTCGATAGCTCGCGCAAGCTCGACTTTGGTCGCAATGACAAGGTGACGATAACCAACGGTTCTGAGACACGAGAAATGAAATACAAGAAGGCGGAGCAGCTGCTCGCAGAAGGTTGGCGCATAGTCAGGTAACCAAATCGCTGCCAGAAGACCCCTTTACAAGCGACAGGCATCATTGTCTGTCGCTTTCGTCATTCTGGCTGGCGAAACGGCTTGAATGCTGCGTGATCTGGCACCAGCACGTGCAATCAAAGTTCGCGTACACGGCTGATTGTCCATGTGCGGTATGCTTAGAGGCCGAAGTACACCGAAGTCTCATGACGAAAGGCTCGCGAATCCCGGGTGTTCCGAGCGTGTCTCGGCATCCGAGATGGCTCTATATAACAACGTTTCTCGGAAAACTCGGATAGACGAGTGATGGCTGTCAGATGAGCAGGTTCGTCGAATGCTCGCGCTGAGCGGCTCCTGCTGATGCCTAGATAGCGACGAGGTGGGACTCAGTGCGTGACGCTCACTCGCTCGGCCGCAGGGGTCGGCGGGATGGCTATAGACGACATGTGAGTCCAGATCGATGCTCTTATGCACGTATACATGGCTTAGTGCTTTTGCTAGGATTTCGCTCGTATGGCGCAGTATGAACCCACGATAGGTCTCGAGATACATGCGGAGCTCCGCACTCAGACGAAGATGTTCTGTTCATCTCGCAATGATCCCGATGAGACAAGGCCCAACGTGAATATTTGCCCCGTCTGTTTGGCACATCCTGGGACTCTCCCGGTGATCAACAGGGAAGCCGTCTTGCATGTGCTCAAAGTGGGTACTGCTCTCGGCGCGAGGCTTGCTGATTACACAGAGTTCGATCGCAAGAATTACTTCTACCCTGATCTTCCAAAGGGCTATCAGCTGAGCCAGTACGAGTTTCCTCTGGTCTCAGGCGGAGAACTTGCTGGCGTGCAGATCACGCGCGTGCATCTCGAGGAGGACACGGCTAGCTCGATGCACGACGAACAGACGGGTGAGACTGTGATCGACTACAATCGCGCCGGCGTACCACTCATGGAATTGGTCACAGAGCCAGTGATCAAGAGCGCAGAGCAGGCGGGCGAATTTGCCCGCGAGCTCCAACTCCTCCTCAGGGCACTAGGCGCTAGTGAGGCGAATATGGAGAAGGGGGAAATGCGTGTCGAGGCCAATGTGTCGGTCGGTAAGGACGGCAAAAGAGGCACAAAAGTTGAGATAAAAAACCTCAATTCGTTCAATGCGATGGAGCGTGCGGTTCGATATGAAATACAGCGCCAGCAGGATGCCCTAGAGCGCGGAGAGGTCATTTTGCAGGAGACCCGCGGCTGGGATGAGAATAAGCAGGCGACTTTTGCGCAGCGCACGAAAGAAGGTAGTGCAGACTATCGATACTTTCCCGATCCTGACTTGCCGAGCTTGAAGCTAAGCGAATTGCCGGGGTATTCAGAAGCGGATATACACTCTTCGCTTCCTGAGCTGCCTGCAGTAAGACGCGCTCGCTACGTGGCCCTGGGAGTGAAGGCGGAGGACGCCGACGCGTTTGTGAAAGATGAGAGATTCGGAGGATTTTTCGATGCTGTATCACAGCTCTTGGTCAGTGATCATGTAAAGACAGCAAGCAACTATATCGCGAACGATCTTGTGAAAGTTGTCCGAGACATCGAGCTCCGAGATTCGATTTCGCGAGCTGAAATGCCGATTTCCGCTGAATATTTTGCTGCACTCGTATCCATGATTGCCACTCAAAAAGTCACATCGAGAGCTGCCAAAGACATTCTGGCCATGAGTATCCAAGAGGGTAAGGACCCGCGGGCCGTAGCTCAAGAGCATAATCTTTTGATCCAAACCGACACATCGGCGCTTCAGGCGACGGTTGAGGCGGTCATAGCGAGGAATCCTCAGGTGTCTGCGGACTTCAAGGCGGGCAAATCCTCTGCTCTCGAATTCCTGCTGGGACAATGCATGAAGGAGCTTCGCGGATCAGGGGACCCTATCGTTTTGCGCGAATTGTTACAAAAAGCCCTGCGGTAGCGTTATCCCCGTATATTCTCGGCAATCCGAGTAGCCGAGATATGGCTTGTTATATACTTATCTCATGGCAGATGAGATATTTCTCGGCAATAAGACCTACGTGTCGTCAAAGAGGGCGGCCAAGGAGTGTGGGTATGCTCAGGACTACGTAGGTCAACTCGCGCGAAGCGGCATGATCGATGCACAGCGCGTGGGCGGGCTTTGGTATGTCTCCATGGATTCTCTTGAGGCCTATAAGCGCAATGCTGAGGCATTTGTGCCGAAGCCGCCAGAAGCGGTGCCCGCGCCAAGGGATCCAGATACGATCGTATCTTTCGATGGTCAAGACTACGTCTCCGCAGCGCGTGCTGCAAAATTGACCGGTTATAACGCTGATTACATCGGTCAATTGGCGCGTGGAGGCAAGATACTCTCGAGGCAGGTAGGTAATCGCTGGTATGTAGAGAGAAACGGTCTATTGGCTCATAAAACGCAAAAGGACTCGCTACTCGCATCGGTACAGGCCGAGTCGGTAGGTCTCGTGCGTCCCGTTGCGAACGTCACCACAGCGTCATCACAGAACAATGCGCGCGAACATGGCCCGTACCTTACCTATATTCGCGAGGACGATACGCTGATGCCCGTC
>CBIMKN010000028.1:0-9591 GCA_966244515.1 uncultured bacterium | reverse complement strand
CCGCGCATGGGCGGCATCGTGGTGTGGGGAAGCGTGCTTCTCACCATACTGGGCATCGCAGCGCTCGATGCCCTTTTTCCTGCCATAGCCGCGCTGCAACTCGACTTCTTGAGCCGAAGCCAGACATGGATACCGCTCGCAGCGCTTCTCGTAGGTGCGATCGTCGGTCTTTTCGACGATCTACTTGTGATCCAACCGGATGGAGAGGGGATGCCGCTGAGGCTCAGGCTTTTCTTTGTACTCATCCTTTCGTCTTTCATCGGGTGGTGGTTCTGGGATAAGCTCGATGTGATCGCAGTGAATATTCCATTTCACGATCCGCTAACTCTTGGCTTCCTCATAGTCCCGTTCTTTATCATTACGTCACTTGCGCTCTATGCATCCGGCGTCATCGACGGCATAGACGGTCTCTCAGGCGGCGTATTCGCCTCGATATTCGCTTCGTACACCGTCATCGCCTTCGTGCAGCAACAGACAGATCTCGCGGCATTCTCGGCGTCGGTAGTCGGCGGTCTGCTCGCATTCCTTTGGTTTAACATCCCGCCCGCTCGTTTCTACATGTCGGACACGGGCACCATGGGTCTTACGCTCGCGATCGGAACTATCGCATTTATGACCGACAATCTTGGCGGAGGCGTTGGCATCGCTGTGCTGCCGATAATCGGTCTCCTGCTTGCCGCGACCGTAGCCTCGGACCTTCTGCAGATGTTCTGGAAAAAGGCATTCGGCAGGAAGCTATTCAGAATCGCACCGCTTCACCATCACTTCGAGGCAATAGGATGGCCGGGCACCAAAGTCGTGATGCGCTACTGGGTCCTCTCCGTGGTCTTTGCATTCGCGGGCGTTATTCTTGCGATCGCTTCTATCTCATCCTAAATGCGACGTGGCGCTCACATAGATAAGCCGCTCGCGCTCCTTATCGGAGTGCTGATACTCGGCGGCATGATGATATTCGCATCCGCCGCATTCGGACTGCTCGCACGAGGCGCTACTCACACTTCCTCGGTCGTGTTCGGTCACCTGGTGCTCGGGGTGGGGCTCGGCATGATCGCCATGATCATTGGAGCGACCCTTGATTACCGGATCTGGCGCAAGTATGCGCCGCATCTGTTCCTGCTTGCCGTGGTCGCAACAGCGCTTGTATTCATACCAGGACTCGGTTTTGAACACGGTGGAGGCACCCGCTGGCTGCATATAGCCGGCGTATCCGTGCAGCCCTCTGAGGGCCTCAAGATAGCGGCAGTCATAGCCGCCGCAGCGTACTTTTCGCTCATAAAGACTAAAGTCACGTCGTTCACGTGGGGATTCGGGGGATTCCTCGCCATCCTCGCTCTGCCAGTCGCAATACTTCTCATGCAGCCAGATACCGGTACGCTCGGCATCATAGCGGTGTCCGTCGCGGCCGTCTTTTTTGCCGCAGGCGCATCATGGAAACAGGTGCTCGCAGGTATACTCATCGGCATCACGGCGCTCGCGCTTCTGTCGACATTTCGACCCTACGTGCGAGATCGCATCATGACGTTCTTTGATCCTTCACAGAATCAGCAGCATGAATCGTACCAGCTTAGACAGTCGCTTATTGCCATCGGATCTGGCGGATTTATGGGTAGGGGATTCGGACAGGGAATACAGAAATTCACGTATCTCCCTGAACCGATGGGCGACTCGATATTCGCCGTGGCTGCGGAAGAGCTCGGATTCATTGGTTCGACGCTGATAGTGTTGGTATTTCTAGCTTTTGCGTTGCGGGGCTACGCCGTCGCTACCCATGCGCCCGACATATTCGGTTCGCTGCTCGCAGTAGGTATTTCGACATACCTCGCAGCCGAGGCGTTCATCAATATCGCCGCCATGCTCGGTGCATTTCCGCTCACTGGCGTGCCGCTCACATTCATAAGCCAAGGCGGCTCCGCCATGCTCGTGTCGCTCGGCAGCGCCGGTATCCTCCTCGCGGTCTCCCGTCGCAGAACCTAACACGCGCAATTAGGCGTGAAGTGACACCTCGACCATTCGCTCTGATTCGCGCTTGGCGCGTTTTGTTTCGTAGCGATAGGAAAGCAATGGGATCAGCACGAGGGTGAGCAATGTGCCGTACAGGAGGCCGAAGGCGATCGTATAGGCGAGCGGCGCCCACATCGCTGAGATGAACATGAGCGGGATCATACCGATCATGGTCGTGACGGTAGTCAGAAGGATGGGACGGATACGGGTCCTTGCCGCACCGAGCACGAGAGCCTCGGGTGATATCGCCGCATCAGACTTGCGCAGGTTGTTGAGCACGTCGAGAAGCAAGATGCCATGATTGATCAGCACGCCGCCGAGCGCGATGATGCCGAGCATCGCCGTGATTGAGAGCGGTTGGCGCGAGATCCAAAGGCCGATGAGGACGCCCGTCAGAGAGAGCGGCACCGCCAGCAAGAGACGGCCCGACGTGCGGAACGCATTGAACTCGAGCACCAGGATCGCGAACATCAGCACGATACCCGCGACGAGCGCAAGGATCATTTCAGTGAAAGTCTTTGCGATGTCTTCGTCGTCGCCGCCATAGGTGACACGCACTCCGTCGGGAAGGGAAGCCTCCGCAATCTTGGATCGAATTGAATTGGTGACCTCGACAGCGTTAGCACCCTCGTTCAGGTATGCGCTTACCGTACCGAGGCGCTCGCCGTCTTCATGCCGGATCTCTGTGGACGATCTCTCAGCCGTGATCGTGACGAACGACCCAAGCGGCACCACGCCGCGCGACGTCGATACAGGTATGCGAGAGAGCGCTTCCACGTCGGCCTTCGTCGTATCCTCAGGATTCACGAATCGCTCGTTGAGATCCAGCATGACCCTGACGTCAACATCCTTTCCGTCAAACCGCACGGTGGTCGCCTTCGCGCCAGCGATCGATGCCTGCAGCGCGGCGGCAATATCGCTGGTAGAGAGACCGTATTCATTGACTCTATCGCGATCGATCGCTATCGCGAGCTGCGTGCCATCATTTTTGAGCGATGACGACGCGTCGCGCGTGCCTTCAGCGCTCTCAATAATGCGCTCGATTGCATCAGTGGCTTCGCCCAGCTTCACACTATCGTCGCTCCAGACCTTCACGACGATCGGAGCGCCTGAAGGCGGACCGCCGGCATTCTCTATGACGGATATTTTTGCATTCGTCTCGAGCTCGGCGAATTGCTTGCGCATGTCAGCCGCGATAGAGAGCGATGAGTGTTCGCTGCCGCGATCATCGACGAGATTGACCGTAAGATTCGCGAATTTGCTGTTGGACGTCGCTCCATCCCAGCTCACGAAAGCGCTCGTAGCGCCGATCTCTGCGGTGTATGACTCTACGTAGGCATTGCGAGAGATAACATCTTCGACGAGCCTCGTGACGCGCTCCGTTTCTTGGAGCGTCGATGCCTGCGGAAGTTCAACTTCGATGTAGAAGAAGTCCATGTCCGACGGCGGGAACATGGAGACTTTCAACATGCCTGATACCGGGAGAGAGATAGCGAAGATGAAGGAGAGCGCGAGACCGCCGAGGAAGTAGCGCTGAGCGCTTCTACTCGCAAATAGGCGCGAAAGCAGGGCGCTGTATCTCGTTGCGATAGACTCCCAGAGTCGCTCGCGAGCCGCTGCGAAGCGGCTCTCCTCATGCCTCAGAAGCCAGAGCGCGAGAATGGGCACGAAACCGAGCGCTACCACGATCGACGCGAGCAGCACGACGATCACCGTGAAGGGGATCGACTGCATGTACTCACCGATGATGCCCGAGAGGAAAAAGAGCGGGAAGAAAACAGCGACAGTCGTCATGGTGCCGGCGATAAGCGGCCACGCATACTGCCTGATAGCCTCACGCGCCGCCTGCATCTTCTCCATGCCTTTCTCGCGATTCGTGTGTATGGCCTCCACGACGACGATGCCGCTGTCGACGAGAATGCCGATCGCAATGATGAGTGAGAAGAGTGAAAGGAAGTTGACGGTGTTTCCCGTCAACCACATGAGGATAAAGGCGATGACGAACGAAAGCGGGATCGAGAGCGCGGAAACGAACGCCTCAAGAAGACCGATCGAAACGAATAGCACCAACATCACGAGGATGATCGTGTCGCGTCCCGCTTCGGTGAGATCTTCGATATTTGTTCGCACCTCTTCGGCAGCATCGTACGTGACGACGGCTTCTGATCCTTTCAGCGTCGTGTCCTTCAGCGAGTCGAGCTTATCCTCCACGTCCTGCGACACATTGAGAATGCTGCCGCCTTTGCTCTTGTACACGCTCAGTGTGAGCGCGTAGGTGACGTCGCTGCCGCCTACGGAGAGGTGCGAGAGCGACGACGTCTTCTCGAAACCATCGACGATAGTCGCAATGTCTGAGAGCTTTATCTCGCCTGACGGCGTCCGAAGGGGGAGATCTCGGATATCTTCGATGCGCGTGATGTCTCCCTTGAATTGCACAGGGTAGTGGACGCCATCGATAGTGAGCACTCCCGCCGGAGCCGACGCGTTGGCACTCCTCAGCGCACCCATGATCTGCTGAAGGGAAATATCATATTCCCGGAGAGCCTCTTTGCGTACAATGATCGAAACTTCTCGGTCGCGTACTCCTGAGACCTGCACTTTTGATACGCCATCGATCGCCGACAGCTGATCCTCTAGATCCTCCCCGAGCGTCGTGAGCGTCTCAGGCGGCAATTCGCTCGAGATCGCTACCACGAGAATCGGCTGATCTGACGTGTCGATCTTTACGACCACGGGATCGGTCGCATCGGAAGGGAGCTCACCTTTCTCTCGATCCACCGCGTTCCGTACATCCTGCACCGCCGCGTCGAGATCGACTCCCTGATTGAACTCTACAGTGATCGTCGCGAGACTCTCGCGCGCGTTCGACGTCACGGTATCGACGCCAGAGACATTGCGGACTGTAGGCTCAAGCTTATCGACGATAAGGCGCTCCACGTCGGATGCGGTAGCGCCAGGGAGCGCGACAGAGACGATCGCGCTCGGGATCGTTACCTCGGGATTTGCCTCCTTTGGCATTTTTACGAGCGCATATACACCGAGCAGTGTAAGCAACACCATCGTCAAGACGGTGAACGCGCGGCGCTCAAGGAAGAAGTACCAGAGTCCGTGCATAGACTATTGAGCAGCTACCGTGATCTCATCGCCGGATTTGAGTCCGCGGACATCCTTGACGACCTTCTCGTCGCCTATAAGCCCTGTCACGGTGACAGAGGAGGCGGTCACGAGTCCTGTCTGAACTTCTATGGCTGAAATCTTGTTGTCGCTACCGACCACGAATACATACGCACCTGACGGGGTGTACTTTACCGCGGAGAGAGGGAGCGCGTATGAGGTGTTCGCGTCGGCACCGGTCGAAGAGATCCGGCAGATATCGGCGCCCATGTTTACAATGTCGCCGACCTTCGCGGAGCACGCCACGATAGTGCCCGAAACGCGCGCTCGTACGAGTGTTTTCTCATACGCGGCGAGTGCCGACGCATATGCGCCTTGCGACTGCTTCACGCCCGCTGCGGCAGAGGCCACGTCGGAGTCATCTGCGCCGTTTTGAGCAAGCTCGAGTGATTTCTGCGCGGAGACGAGAGCATTTCTCGCACCTGCGAGAGCAGAAAGAGAGTTCGTGAGCGAGGTGCGAGCCGCAGTCGCGCTTGTTTTGTACGAAGCGATCTGCGTGGACGAGAGCGAATCATTGGCCGAGAGGGAATTGATCGCCATCAGCAGCGTGTCGAGGAAGGTCCTCATGTCGCGGATCTCATCCTCCGTCGTAGAGATCTCAGCAAGCAGATCAGAACTGACCGACACCGTAGTGGACATGCGCTCCTGCCGCTCGAGGGCTTTAGTCAGTCCTAGTCGCGTGGATTCGAGCCAGACGTCGCGACTGACATCTGGAATGGAGAATTTGAGTTGCGGCGAAATGCCATTGGTCCAATTGAAGTATTCGTCAGAGGTGTCGTTGATAGCACTGTCCGCACTGCCATAGGCTGCGAGAAGCGCGCTCACTGCAGAGCTTTTCGCGCTCTCATACGACGCCTCGAGAATGGCGCGCTGTTCAGAACGAGTCCCTACGAGGACCTTTTGCTGAGCAGCCTTTGCAGAATCCAGCGCACCTTCAGTCTGTGTAAGCGCAGCTCGCTGCGAGGCGTTGTCGAGCTCGGCCACGACCGTACCTGCCGCGACGCGGGAACCTTCTGGGGAGACGCGCTTCACGGTACCCGCCGTCTCTGCACGCAGCACCGTCTCGCGCGCAGCAGCAGTAGCGGTGACAGCGGAGCCGTGTTGCGCAAATGCTGACACTTCGACGGTCTCGACGACGCGCGACCGCTCTTTCAACTGCACCGCTTCAGCACCACCGCGAGAGAGCGCATAGGCGAGAATCGCGATGAGAATGATGCCAGCACCAAGGACAATGAGTGACTTTGGAGATCGCCATGACATACCCTGGAAGAATGCACGGATAGTGTTCGTAAATGATGTGACGTACTGCATACAGTATTAATTGCGAATATCAACAAGCTTAGTCATTAATGAAATAAACGCTGTTTTATCGTCCTCAGAAAGTTTCCCGAGGCGCTCGGCTACGAGCGGCATGACCGCTCCCTTCAGATTCTCAAGAGCTGCCTCGCCACTAGCGGTCAGGTGAACACGATGCGCGCGACGATTCTCCGGATCTTCCTCCCGTACGACAAGGTCCTGCTCGACGAGCGAATCTACGATCCGACTCACGGCCGCCGGGGTGAGGGCAAGGAAATCAACGATCGATTTCTGCGACGCGTCAGGGCAGCATTTGATAGCCATCAGCGCAAGAAAATGCGCGAACGAACCACCGACATGAGAAAGTACAGAATCGGCATCGCGATCGAAATGGAATACGAATTTGTGCATCGAGCCGATGATGATCTGCTCAGGCGTCAGGCCTGCCGTCTTCATGATTTCTTCATAATACTTGTCAATTGTTGCACTGTCAACTATTGCGAACCGGGATTATCTTCAGTAGAGAACGAATCAGGGGCTTAAAATGCGGTACAATTGCGCCTATGCGCATAGTTCTTGCAGGCGGCGGCACAGGAGGGCACTTCTATCCGCTTATCGCGGTCTCCCAGGCCATGCAGGATCTCGCGATTGAGCGCACTCTCATTGAGCCTGAGCTCATCTATATTGGTCCCGCGCCGTTCGATCCCGTAGCGCTCCAGGAGCACGATATCGTCTATCAACCATCGCCGGCGGGTAAACTGCGACGCTACACAAGCGCACTCAATTTTTTTGATTTCTTCAAATCAGGGTTTGGCATCTTCCGGTCGACTCTTCTTCTCTACAACCTCTATCCAGACGTCGTGTTCTCATCCGGCGGATTTGCCGCGTTCCCGACACTCGTCGCCGCGAGGCTTCTCCAGATCCCTGTGGTTATCTACGATGCCGACGCCAAACCCGGTCGCGTATCACTCTGGTCTGGGAAATTTGCACAGAGAATCGCGCTCGCACACATGGAAGCCGCCGCCTTCTTTCCGGAGAAAATACGAGATCGCATAGCCCGGACTGGACACCCGATCCGCAAAGAGATCGAAAAGCCGGCAAAAGAAGGCGGTCACGAGTTTCTCAAGCTCGACCCCAGCATCCCCACCATTTTCGTCGTGGGCGGCTCGCAGGGCGCACGCGCGATCAACGACGTGATGATCGACGCGCTCCCCGAGCTTGTGAAGAAGTACAATGTCATTCACCAGGCAGGAGCGGCGAATTTTGAGGAAGTGAAGAACGTCGCAAAGCTCATCCTCGAGAAGACGCCGTACAGCGAGCGTTACCGTGCATTCGGGCTTCTCAACACGCTGGCGATCCGCATGGCCGCGGGCATCTCCTCGCTCATCATCTCTCGCGCGGGCAGCGGATCGATATTCGAGATCGCGAGCTGGGAGATTCCGGCCATTCTCGTGCCAATACCCGAAGACATCTCTCACGACCAGACCGAGAACGCCTTTTCATACGCGCGCGCGGGCGGCGCTATGGTGATAGAGCAGCGCAACCTGACGCCGCACATCCTCGTGGCAGAAGTGGACCGGCTGATGGAGGACAAGAACAAGCTGAGCCAGATGTCGGCGGCAGCGAGGGCCTACGCACGACCAGATGCGGCCCGCAAAATCGCGACTATAATCATCGATACGGCCCTCCAGCACGAAGAACTATGAGCAACGTAAAAGTCAGATTCCCGCCCAGCCCGACGGGTTATTGCCACGTGGGTACGGCGCGCATGGCCGTGATCAACTACCTCTTTGCCAAAAAGCACGGCGGTACGATCTTCTTCCGCAGCGAAGACACCGATCGAGAGCGCAGCAAGCGAGAGTACGAGGACGACATCAAAGAGCAGCTCACCTGGCTCGGTCTGTCGTGGGATCACTTCAGCCGCGACACGGAGATGGTCGAGCAGCACAAAGAAGCACTCGCAAAGCTCATCGCTGAAGACAAAGCGTACATATCCGAGGAAGAGAGCAAAAAGGAAGCAGGAAAGATGGTGCAGGTCGTGCGATTCCGCAATCCCGGCAGCACGGTCACTTTCACCGATGTGATACGCGGCGAGATCACCTTCGACACTACGGAGCTCGGCGATTTCGTCATCGCGCGTAAACTCGACGAACCGCTCTACAATTTCACTGTTGTCGTCAACGACGGCATGCAGGGCATCACGCACATCATCCGCGGCGAAGATCACATATCGAATACGCCGAGGCAGATCTTGATACAAGAAGCGCTCGGATACCCGCGCCCGATATATGCGCACTATCCGCTACTGCTTGGCGGCGATAGGTCCAAACTCTCCAAACGCACGGGAGATGTAGCGGTGCGCTCATACCGCGAAGGCGGCTTTCTCTCGCATGCACTGCTCAATTACATCGCCGTACTTGGCTGGACGCCGCCATCTGGGAAAGAGATGCTGTCGCTCGATGAAATGGTCGAGGAATTCGATCTCTCGGACCTCCACAAGAGCGGCGCTGTCTTCGATCTCGACAAACTTCGCTGGTACAACCGCGAATATCTCTTGCGGCTAGACGAACAGACTTTCGAATCTCATGCGCTAGAGCGCCTCCATATGGGACTGGCCGCACGGGGCATGCACTACAGCGAGGAGGTGGCGCGCAATATAGTGCCGACTCTCAAAGAGCGCATCAGCACGTGGGGCGACATCGACACCATGACCGCGGAAGGGGAGTTCGATTTCTTTTTTGCACATCCGCAACCGAATAAAGATGAGCTTCCAGGCAAGGGGAGCGATGCCGCAATGGCGCTCAAGCATCTGCAGGCGGTTCATGAATTTCTCTCTGCCGCCGATCCTGAAATATTCAACGATGTCGAACGTCTTAAAAATACCGTGTGGGACTACGCGACAGCGGAGGGCAGGGGAGCAGTACTGTGGCCGATGCGCTACGCGCTCTCTGGCAGATCCAAGTCCCCCGATCCATTTACCATCGCTGCAGCAATCGGCAGGGAAGCTACGCTCGAGCGCCTGCGTGCGGCACAAGACATACTTCGCTCATGAAGCGCCTTCTCGCTGGTATATCCATACTCGCGGCGGCGCTCCTTCTATTGCCCGCGATATCTGCAGGA
>CBIMKN010000027.1:0-9737 GCA_966244515.1 uncultured bacterium | reverse complement strand
CCCTCGAACTGGTTGATGCCGCCGTCGACCATGGTCTTGCCGAGCATCACCGCGGCGTCGTTCGCCAGGTAGCGCGCCGGGAAATTGTCGACGCCGTTGACGATGTAGTCGTACTGCTTGAAGAGGTCGAGCGGACCAATGATCCTTCGTTCCATCGTCGTGTTCCTTTCTCTCCACGCGTTGTATGCCAGAGCGACTCGCGTGTCAACGAAACAAAAAGCCCCGCGCGCGGGGCTTTTTGGTACGACAGCAATGAGTTATGCGGCGTCTCGTTCTTTGGTCTCGTCGGTTTCCTCCTGCTGTTCTTCGACAGCTTCATCCGCAACGTCGCGATCCTGTGAGACGGGCTCCATATTGTCGTCACCCGTATCCTTTGCTTCGTCATCATCGCCTGCGATATCAGCCTTCGCTTCTGCGAATGTATCTTCCTGCATCGAGACGTCCTCTACGCCCTCCGGCTGCACCGGTGGCTGAGCTTCGCCTTCATCCGAAGCGACGCTCTCTCCGCCCATCGAGCGAATGTCGATCTTCCATCCCGTGAGACGGGCTGCGAGACGGACGTTTTGACCGCCGCGACCGATCGCGAGGGACTGCTGGTCTTCAGCGACTGACACTACGGCGCGGTTCTCTTCTTCGAAGAGTTCGATGCCGAGTACCTGTGCCGGTTTGAGCGCTTCTTTCACGTAGTCGCCTGCGTTCTCAGACCATTCGACGACATCGATCTTCTCGCCGCCGAGCTCGGAGGTGACGACCGCGACGCGGACGCCCCTCTGGCCGACGAGTGCGCCGACGGGATCGATGTGATCGTCATTGGAGAAGACAGCGATCTTGGCGCGGCTGCCTGGTTCGCGCACGATGCCCTTCACTTCCACGATACCCTGGGCCATTTCGGGCACTTCTGCCTCGAAGAGCTTGGTCAAAAAGCGCGGGTGAGAGCGGGAAAGACGGATGAACGTACCGCGTATGCCTTCATCGACGCGCAGAAGAAGCGCGCGCACGCGCTCGCCCTGGCGATACCGCTCGCCCGGGATCTGCTCATCGTAGGGAAGTATCGCCGTCGCGCGACCGAGGTCCACGTAGAGATTGCCGCGTTCGAAGCGCTGCACATGACCCGTGACGATCTCGCCTTCGCGTTCGCCGTACTCCTGGATGATCGATGCGCGCTCCGCTTCGCGCACTTTCTGCATGATGACCTGCTTTGCGGCCTGAGCGGCGATGCGGCCGAAATCTTCCTGCGTTTCGAGAGGGAAGGAGATCTCTTCGTCGAGTTCTGCGCCCTTTTTGATGCGGCGAGCATCCTCGATCATGATGTGCTGCTCGGGATTGAAGCGAGAGCGGTGGTCATCTTCTCCGGTAGGCTCCTCGTCTTCGCGACGTACAAGGGTATTATCGACGACGATCTTTGCCTGTCGGAATTCCATATCACCCGTCTCCGGATTGAAGGTGGCGCGGATGATCTGGCCGCGCTTGCCGTACTCGCGGCGATACGCTGCGGCGAGCGCCGTAGCGAGCGCCTCTATCACGCTATCGCGGGAAATACCGCGCTCCTGCTGGAGCTCATCGAGGGCCGAGTTGAGCGATTTTAGGTCAAAGAGTGCCATATAACTGATTGCATCGAGCGTAAGCTCAGGTGTTGTCTATTCAATAAAAATTCCGGCCAAGGCCGGAACAGATAGCTACATAGTAGGGATTTGGGCCAAAAAGTCAAGAAAGGCGATGATACTATATATAGGTGAACGAGGCGCGCCTCATTGTAAGCGCTGTTGCCGACATCGGGCTTGTGTTGCTCGCATTCTCCCGAACGAGGGCATGGCTGTACGCCTCGATCGCCGTCAACCTGATCCTCATCACCGTCCTCGGGCCGAAACTCATATATATATGGGGCGTCGCCACTAATATCGGCAACGTGTACTACGCGGCCGTATTCTTCGCGATCTATCTGCTCTTAGAGCACGGGTCTCGTGAGCACGTGCTGCGCGCGCTTGCGATAGGGGTGATGTCGGTCGTCGGCTTCGTCGTGCTTCTTACGATCGGGCTCTCGATGGACAGTCATCCAGACACAAGCGCGCTCGATGGCGCGATGCGAGTCGTCTTTGGCAACGTGCCCCGCTTCGCACTGGCGAGTCTCGCCGGCTTCGCACTCGCTCAGCTGCTCAATGCCACGCTCTATCTCACCTCGAAGGAGGAGCCAGCACAGCTTCATTGGTGGCTCCGGATCATCGTGGTCATGATGGTTGCGCAGCTTGTCGATAGCATCATCTTTTTCACTGTGGCGTTCTGGGGAAGTGTCGCTACGCCGCTCGTCATTGAGACGCTTTTCACCGGCTATGCAGTGAAGGTCGGCATAGGCATCCTCTCAGTGCCGCTGATCCATTGGAGTCATCGCATCAAGCGTCCTGCATAGCGCATCCGCACGCTCGGATGCGATATAATGAGCGCAATGTACATCTCTGAAACGCACCTGAAATCATTCCTCGCGGATGCCGGGCTCGTGTCGCAGAAAGATTTCGACGCTGCTGAGGCGGAAGCAAAGACCAACGGCCAACAGGTTGGGGATGTGCTCGTCGCCAAAAGCGCGATCGGTGAGGATGAGTTGCGCCGCACCTATGCGTACATCCTCGGCATACCGTTCGTGTCGCTCATTGGTACCAACATAAAGTACGATACGCTCTCGCTCATCCCGGAGCCGGTCGCGAGGCGCAATAACATCATCGCGTACAACCATCGCGGCGACGAGCTTGAGGTGGCAATGCTCGATACGGACGACCTTGCCGCTATCGATTTCATCAAGAAGAAGACGCACCTCAAGATCCTGCCGCGCCTCACTGATGCAGCGTCTATCAAGCA
Organism: uncultured bacterium; assembly: GCA_966244515.1. Taxonomy (GTDB): domain Bacteria; phylum Patescibacteriota; class Minisyncoccia; order Phycocordibacterales; family UBA2100; genus UBA10103. The sequence continues at coordinate 6,890 of CBIMKN010000027.1, read as the reverse complement.
CGCACTCAAGCTCTACCAGCAGTCACTCAAAGACAACCTAGGGGACGTCATTCAGAGAGAGACTGCCGCCCTCGCTCAGCACACCGGCGAAGCGAAGGACGAAGACCTCAAGCAAATGGCAGAGGGTATCCCTGCGGTACGCCTCGTCGATACGCTTCTTCGCCATGCGAACGCGCAAGGAGCATCGGACATTCATATTGAGCCTCTCGAAGAAGCCCTTCTCATCCGTTACCGCATCGACGGTATCTTGCACGACGCCATGGAATTGCCGAAGCATGCTGCGGCGGCGATCACAGCGCGCATAAAGGTGCTGGCCAACATGCGCCTCGACGAACATCGGTTGCCGCAAGATGGTCGCTTTGGCACCGAGAGCAACGGCGAGCGCGTGTCGTTCCGCGTATCGATACTCCCGACCTATTTCGGCGAGAAGATCGTCATGCGCCTTTTGCGCGATTCGATCTCGGGCTTCACGCTCGAATCTATCGGATTCCACGGCTCGGCGCTCGAGCGCATGCACGATGCGATACGCAAGACGACCGGCATGATACTGACGACCGGTCCCACGGGCGCCGGTAAATCGACTACGCTCTACACACTGCTCGATCTCGTGAATACGCCCGATGTGAACATCTCGACCGTCGAAGACCCTATCGAGTACCAGATGGCCCGCGTGAATCAGACGCAGGTGAGGCCTGAGATCGGATTCACGTTCGCATCCGGTCTCCGCACTCTCGTGCGCCAAGACCCGGACATCATCATGGTGGGCGAGATCCGCGACAAAGAGACCGCATCGCTCGCGGTCAATGCCTCGCTCACGGGTCACCTCGTGCTCTCGACGCTCCACACCAATTCCGCCGCAGGTGCGGTCGCGCGTCTTCTTGATATGGGGATCGAACCCTTCCTTCTCGTATCCACGCTTCGCGTGATCATCGGTCAACGTCTTGTTCGCAGGCTCGCACCGGATCGCGAGACATATGAGCTCTCGCGCGACGAGCAGACGCAGCTCGAGCGCATCGTCGATGCCGGCAATGTACTAAAGGCTCTCAAAGACGAAAAAGCCGTGCCCGCAGATGCGACGTGGAAAAATATTCCCTTCTATAAACCAAAGGAGGGCGGGCAGACGCCAAGCGGATACTCAGGCCGCGTCGGTATATACGAAGTCATGCCGGTCACCTCGACGATCAAAGAGCTCATCATGAAAAACGCGACAGGTGATGAGATCGAGGCGCAAGCGAGAAAAGAAGGAATGCTCACGATGAGCGAAGACGGTATTTTCCGTGCTGCGCAGGGGCTGACGACGATCGAGGAAGTGCTCCGCGTCGTCGCTGAGTGAGATTTGTATACATGTCGTACACTCGCGCGCTTTGGCGCGCGTTTTGCACGATATACTTGGTTCAATGTCGCACTTTACATACACCGCAGAGAAGAACGATGGTGAAGTGTACAAGGGGATGGCTGAAGCGCCGGATCGCTTCGAGCTCTATCAGATCGTACGAAGAGAGGGTGGCCGCATCATTTCGCTCAGCGAAGAGCGGTCTGACAATTGGTTGACGGTTCGTTATTGGAATACGAAGTTCACGACCATCAAGGAGTACGACAAGGTGCTCATGTCTCGAAACCTTGGCGCGATGCTCAGCGCCGGCCTCTCGCTCGCGAGAGCACTCTCGGTGCTCGAGAGGCAGACGAAGAACCCGCGTCTTGGCGAAGCCATATCAGAGATCGCGAGTGATGTGAGGAGGGGCGATACGCTCAATCAAAGTCTTGCGAAGTACCCGCGTATTTTCACGCCGCTTTTCGTCGCAATGGTGAAGGCGGGCGAGGAGAGCGGCGATCTCGCGGGCGCGCTCAAGGTCACGTCGGATCAGATGGAGCGTATGTATGAGCTCAAGAAAAAGATCCGAGGGGCGCTCCTCTATCCCTGCATTATCCTCATCGCGATCGTCGGCATCGGCGTTCTGATGATGACGCAGGTGGTCCCGACCTTGGCGCAGACATTCTCTGAAATGGACGCGGAGCTCCCCGCATCGACGCAGCTCGTGATCGCAACGAGCAATTTCCTCGTCGAATACACGTATGTCGCGCTCGCTCTCGTGGTCGGTATCATTGCACTTTTGTACACGGGCCTCAAGACGACAGCGGGCCGCCGCATGTCGGATTTCACGTTCATCCATATACCCGCGATCAATACCATCGTGAAAGAGATCAATGCAGCGCGCACATCGCGTACGCTCGCTTCTCTCCTTACCGCTGGAGTCGATGTCCTTACGGCGCTCGATATCTCGCGCGAAGTCGTACAGAATTCGTACTTTCAATCGGTTATCCTCGAAGCGAAGAATGCCGTGGGTCAGGGCGAGCCGCTCTCTAAGGCGTTCACCAAGCACGACAAGCTGTACCCGCCATTCGTGGGGGAGATGATGGCGGTCGGCGAGGAGACAGGCCAGACCTCTGAAATGCTCAAGCGCCTCGCCTCGTTCTATGAGGAAGAGGTTGATCGAAAGACGAAAGACATGTCGACCATTATCGAGCCGTTCCTGATGGTCTTTATCGGTGCAGCAGTCGGGTTCTTTGCGGTCTCGATGATCACTCCGATCTACTCGCTCTCACAAAATATATAGAAATATGCGACGCTGCGGAGAACGCGGGGTTACGCTCATCGATACCCTTGTCGGTTCTGCGCTCATGCTCGTAGTCTTCGTGGGTATCGCCGCTGCGTTCGAGCTCTCTGTCGAGGTTGTCAGCAACAACAAAGCGAGATCGGGTGCCATCGCGCTCGCCAATGAGCGCATGGAGTACTTGAAGAGCCTGACGTACCCGCAGATCGGCGTCGTGGGAGGCATTCCTGCGGGCAACGTGCCCCAGATCGAGACCACAAAGCTCAACGGCGTCGACTATACGCGCCGCACGCTCGTTCTCTATAGTGATGATCCAAAGGATGGACTCGGCGCCGCTGATTCGAATAACATCATCGCGGATTTCAAGACCATCCGAGTCGAAGTCTCGTGGGAATCGCGCCAGGGTTATCGAAGTGTCGAACTCATCGGCCGCGTATCTCCTGCAGGCATTGAGACGTCCGTACCTGGCGGCACGCTCACGATCAATGTCGTCAACGCGTCGAATGCGCCGCTCTCGAATGCGCAGGTGAAGATCACGAACGCAAGCACGTCGCCGACGATAAGCATAACGACGTACACAGGCGAAGATGGATCCATATCTTTCATCGGGGCACCCGCGGCCAGTAACTACCAAATAGTTGTTACGAAAAGTGGATATTCGACAGCTCAGACTTACACTGCATCATCACAAAATCCTAACCCGACCCCACGCCACCTCACAGTATCTAACAATCAGACAACATCGGCGACGTTCGCCATCGACCAGCTCGCCTCAAAGACGATTCGCACATACAAGCAGATCGTGCCCGTGTCGTGGACCGATCCGTTCACGAGCGATGCGCATATCGCCACATCATCGAATGTCGCTATAGCTGGCGGCGAAGTCCATCTCAACGGCCCCGCTCCGTACGCGGCGAGCGGCTTTCTCGAGAGTGAAAGTATCGCACCGACGATCCTTGCGGGATGGAATGACGTGACGTGGACTGATACGACGCCATCGCAGACCGACATCGTGTATCGCGTGTACGACGGTTCGGGGAATATCATCCCTGATTCGGCACTCTCTGGAAACGGATCCGGATTCTCAGCTTCACCGATCGATCTCACAGGACTTTCGACATCATCGTATCCTTCGATAAAAGTACGCGCTTCGCTCATCACCAGCGATACGAATACGACGCCGTCGCTGCAAGAGATGTCAGTCTCCTATGACTACGGACCGGAACCGCTGCCGAACTTCACATTCAAGCTGCGAGGCAACAAGACAATAGGGAATAGTCCTACGGTGTACAAATATGATGCGTATATCACGAGCGATACTGCTGCACAGGTGATGCTGCCGGCAATCGAATGGGATACGTACACGATCGGTGTTACATCGACCAGTACGTATGAGATCGCGGAAGCCTGTGCTCCGCAGCCCGAATCACTCGATCCCGGCGCAAGTCAGAGTACAAGCGTATATCTGCTGCCCGCGACAAGTCATTCGCTGCTCGTCGATGTGCGCAGCAGTGCGGGCGCATATCTTGCTGATTCAGCCGTACGGGTGACGCGCACTGGATACGATCAGACAAAGGCGTCATCTGCCTGCGGTCAATCCTTCTTCTCGGGTCTCACGGCTACCACGTACACGGTAGTGGTGTCGAAATCTGGGTATCAGACAAGCACTACGACGGGCCTCAGTGTGTCGGGGGACTCCAAGCTATCCGTAGTTCTTCAATCGCTATGACGAACGCACGTCGGATCAGTCGAGGAATGACACTTATAGAGACCGTCGTTTGGATCGCGATCCTCGTACTTATCTTTGAGGCGCTCGGCATCACGCTCCAGTACTTTTACCGTACCAATCGATATGCGATCGAACAGGCAAATGCGGTCACATCGGGCCAGCGAGGGCTTGAGCAGATCGTTAAGGTGGTGCGCGAAGCGGCGTATTCGAGCCAAGGAGCATTTCCCATCGTCTCGATCGGCGCGAATGACTTCATCTTCTATGCCGATGTGGATTCCGACGCGCTCATTGAGCGAGTCCACTACTATCTGCAAGGTACGTCGCTCATGCAGGGTGTACTCAACCCTACGGGAACGCCGCCGGATTATACGGGCGGCGAGACAGCAACGAAGGTAGCGGACTATGTGCGCAACACGAGCCAGGGACTTGCCGTCTTTAAGTACTATGACGAATTAGGAAGCGAGATCACGAACTATTCTCATTGGTCGGACGTGAAGTTCGTCAAAGTATCTCTCATCGTCAACGTCGACGAGAACACGCTACCAAACCAGCTGATCCTGAGCTCATCCGCAGCGATCCGCAATCTCGTGGGACACTAATCATATGAGGCAGCTGATATCCATTCATACAAATGGGGAAAGAGGGGTCACGGTGATGCTCGTGCTCGCATTCATGGGGATCTTTACGCTGATCTTGGGCACGATCTCGAGCTATGCACTCATGCAGGCAAGGTACGGCCGTGCGATCGCCGTGCGCGAGCAAGCACTCCATATCGCCGAAGCAGGACTCGAATACTATCGCTGGTTCCTTAACAAAAACCCGACGATCATGGTGAGCGGTAGCGGACTTACGAGCCCCACTTCCTATACGCTTGAGGATCCCGAAGGCGGTAATCTCGGTACTGCGACGATTACGGCGGTAGCCGACAAACAGTGCGGTGCCGTACGGTGGGTAGACATCACCTCAAGAGGCGTTACGAATATAAACGCATCGTTCCCGCGTACGTTATCGGCGCGCTACATGCGTCCGTCAGTCGCAGAGTATTCGTACGTGGTAAATACCAACGTGTGGGCAGGTGCCGATCGCGTGATACGTGGGCCGTACCATTCGAATGGCGGCGTCCGCATGGACGGTACGCACAACGCAGAGGTTACGAGCGCGGTATCTACATGGAGCTGCGATTCCGCATATAATTGTTCGCCGACTCAGAACAATGCGCCCGGCGTTCTCGGCAGCGGCAGCAACCCGTCTCTTTGGGAATACCCTGTGTCGACGGTCAACTTCGCGTCTATCGCCGTCGACTTTTCCGATCTCAAGTCAAAGGCCCAGACACAGGGCGGTATCTACTATGGCGCAGCGTCGGGTAGCGTGAACAGTCGTGGCTATCACCTCATCTTCAATTCCAATGGCACGGTGACGATATATCGTGTGACTAACACGACGGGATTCCCGAGCTATTCGACGCAATATGGCGACACGACGGAATACAGCAAGATCAACAGCCAGACGCTCCTCGGCACATTCAACGTGCCTTCATCTTGCAGCCTGATGTTCTTCGAGGATCGCGTGTGGATCGAGGGCACCGTGAACGGAAAGGTGACCGTCATTGCCGCTACGCCTACCACGACGTCGACGAGTCCGGATGTGTACCTCAACGGCAACATTCTGTACGCGGATAGCGACGGGTCAGATGGTCTCACTGTGATAGCCGAGCGCAATGTGTTGATACCGCTAGTCGTTCCAGAAACTATGGAGATCCACGGCATATTCGTCGCTCAATCGGGACACTACGGCCGCGACTACTTTTCTACGGCTGACTTGTCATCTTCGTATGATTCGTACGTCACGCTCTCGACTCTCAACACCATCGGCACAGTGGTATCCAACGGCCGTACGGGCACATCGTGGAACTGCGGAGGCTCGTTTTGTTCGGGTTTCCAACAGCGCTACGACTATTACGATCAGCTCGTCGCATTCGCACCGCCTCCATTTACGCCTACCGCGTCGACCGATTACGAGTTCGCACTCTGGCGCGAAGATTAGAAAGAAGGCGTGATACAATCGCCACATGAAATCCATCGTCGTGGCGAATTGGAAGATGAATCCTACGACGTACCGCGATGCAAAGCGTCTTCTCGATGCGACAAAAAAAGCCGCTGAAGCAGCGAAGAATGTCTCGCTTATTGTCGCGCCTCCGAGCATCTTCCTGCGTGAACTGAGAGCTTCATATAAGGGCAAGCGGATCTTGTTTGCGGCGCAGAGCGCACACTATGAAGCGAGCGGTTCGTTCACGGGTGAGATGTCGCAGCAGCAAGTGAAGGACGCAAAATGCTCCGCAGTGCTCGTCGGGCACGCGGAGAGGAGGGCCGCGGGAGAGACCAATGATGATGTGAAAAAGAAAGTCGCAGCAGCGCTCGAGAACAAGCTTCTTCCCGTCCTCTGCATTGGAGAGGCGTCTCGTACCCAAGAGGGGGAGCACTATACGTTCGTCCGGGAACAACTCACGACTGTTCTGCGGGATATCCCGGCCGCGAAGATGCCGCAGATCA
>CBIMKN010000026.1:0-9896 GCA_966244515.1 uncultured bacterium | reverse complement strand
AGACGCGGGGGTCAACTATTTGAGTTGGCTGAGAAGTTTTTGTACGAGAGTTGGGGCGGTTTCAGCCCAGAACGCAGCGGCCTTCGCGGACGGATTTCCCGAGAGCATGTCCGAGAGGGAAGTGCCGGATTGATTGCTGAGGTCGCGATTGATGTAGCTGAGCGTGACGCCGCGAAGTTTGCGCTCTCCGGTCGTACTGCCATCGCTCGTCGTGGTGATGACGGCGATAAGTTTGCCCCATGCGTTGACGATGGCGCCCCCGGATGAGCCACTCTGAGCGCCCATCACGCTTCCGATAGACACCACATCTACCGTACTGCGCTCAAGTGTATACAGCTCGTCGATCGACGTGATGCTCGTGACGGGGTACATGCTGAAATTGCTTGCGATAGAGCCAAGAAACTCCGCCGGATAGCTTGCCGCGAGCACCGCATCATCGACGAAGCCTATGGCCTCTCGAGTGTCTGGGGCGAGGTAGGGGAATACGGCAGGTCGTGGGGCGCCATCGAGGCTCGCGCCCGCATACAACAGCGCGAAGTCGTCCTTGCCCGTGCCGAACGGGCGCTCTTTGGTGAGGTCAGCTGCATGCTCGTCGATCCACGTCGAGGGAATATAGAGAAGTAGCGGCACCCACTTGGCGGACGCAGGCGATCCCATGCGGATCTGGCACTGGAGGTTGACCCTGCCGCTCTCCGCGAGCATGACGTACTGCGCTACGTGCGCATTCGTCAGAATAATGCCCTTCGGATCAATAAAGACGCCGCTACCGGATATAGGGCGCATCATGCCGTTGTTCGAAGAGCAGAAGATGTTCACGACCGCGGAGCGCGCCATAATGTTCACGGTCTCGAATTTGAGCGGGTCGGTCGTGTACGGGTGCTCTATGCGGCGCACTTCGTTAGGATTCGACGCTGGTGCTTCTTCAGGCGCTTTCGCCGGCTCCTGGACGCTGCGCGGTGTCGTCGATGACGCGGGGGCGGTGCTTACCGAGGATGATGCACTGGTCGGTGAGCTTGTTGCGCTGCCGTCGATGCTTGCAGCGCTCGCGGATACTTGCGTGCTCGTCGCCGTCGTCGTGGAAGATGGAGCAGCAGCGGGAGCAGTCTCGATCAAAAGAAACAAGCCGGCGAGGAGAATGCCGAGTATCGCTATCTGGGCGGGGAGGGGAAGTGAAAGCTCTCTATACATGTGCGGGATGGGGGAATCGAACCCCCGACCTCAGTTTGGAAAACTGATGTTTTACCATTAAACTAATCCCGCAAAACAGGTCTACTGTACACGCAAACACGTATCAATACAAAAACCGCCTCGGATTCTCATCTGGGCGGTTTTTGTATTCTCTGGCTGCGCAGGCAGGTCGAGAAGGGAAAAGATTCGTTGGCCAACGAATTATTTCACTGCGTCTTTGAGCGTCTTCGATGCGCGGAATTTTGGCACGCGCATAGATTTTATCTGGATCGTCTCGCCAGTTCGCGGATTGCGTCCGGTGCGACCAGCGCGAGTCTTCGCTTCGAAGATGCCGAGACCGGCCACGGATACTTCCTCGCCTTTCTTGAGGGTTTCCGTGATCATGCCGATCATCGCTTCGACGGCACGTTCAGCGTCTGCCTTGGTGCAGCCTATGGTCTGATGCACGCGATCAATCAGATCAGTTTTATTCGCCATAAAAATGTGTTTGCTGATAATAGGGCTCAGCCCTTGGGTATTTCGACCTCTAAGACCATTGTGAGCCCCCAAAAAAGTGTGTCAATTGGATAACAAAGAGCTATCCACAGTCTAAAAAAAGGAACGGAGGGCTCGAAAGCCCTCCGGTATTGGTCGATTTCAGCCCAATTCTTCGTATTCTACGTGCGGATCGCCGAAATCGAGGCCCGCCCATGCACCCGCGCTCACGCCCGCCATGCCGATGAGTTCATGGTCGCCGACCGTGCTGCGCATCTTCGCGAAGACCGTTCTGGCACCGACGACGAGATCGGCCGAAAGCCTATCGGGATAGACGTTGGGCACAGCAAAGGCTAGTGCGCCGTCGGCGACGGTCGCGAGAATGGCCGTGAAGTGAAACGTGGCCTTCGCCGCACCTCGGGCACACATAAGCCTGGCACGTCCGTACGCGATGCCAACGCCTACGGTCGATCTTCGCGCGACCCGGATAGCATCTGCGCGACGCTTAGCTTCCACCATGATGGGCCCGATGTTCCGGAAATCTTCGCGGTGGACAGGTGCACCGTCGATAAGGACGGGCGGAGCTGACTTGCTGAGCGACCGATAGACTTCGAGAGCGCGGGCGACCGCCTCATACGCGTTGACGTTGTCGGTCGCGAGACTGATGTGCACGCTCATGGCGATGCCTCCTCTTCTTCCTGTGATCACGCTAGCAGAATCCGTCGTCCGGTCAATAAAAAGAGCGCCCCGAGGCGCTCTTTTTATGAGATGACTCACAATGCGTTTACTTCGCGTACTCGATCACGCGTGTTTCGCGGATGACCGACACCTTGATCTCGCCGGGGTACTGAAGCTCTTTCTCAATCTTGTCGGCGACATCGCGGGCGAGCTTGCGTGCCTGTAGATCGTCGATGGCCTCTGGCTTCACGATGACGCGCAGTTCGCGGCCAGCGGAGATAGCGAAGCTCTTCTCGACGCCAGGCTCGTTGTTGGCGATCGCTTCGAGCTCTTCGAGGCGCTTGATGTAGTTCTCGACAGAGTCACGACGTGCGCCTGGCCTGCCGCCCGAGATCGCGTCTGCGACCTGGACGATCATGCTCTCAGGTGTTTCATACGGATACTCCTCGTGGTGCGCCTGCATCGCCTTCACCACCGCTTCGTCGATGCCGAATTTCTGCAGTATGCGGCGGCCGATCTCGACGTGCGTGCCCGGGACCTCGTGGTCGACTGCTTTGCCGATATCGTGGAAGAGCGCGCCGGCGCGAGCTACCGCGACATCAGCGCCAAGCTCTTCGGCGAGCATGCCGGCGAGATGCGCGACTTCGACCGAGTGATCGAGGACGTTCTGGCCGTAGCTTGTGCGGAAGTAGAGGCGTCCGAGGATCATGATGAGCTTCGGATCAAGGTTTGGCACCTTCGCTTCGTACGCTGCTTCAGCGCCCTTCTTTTTGATGATGTTGTTGATCTCTTGCTCGGCTTTCTGCACCGCCTCTTCGATCTTGGCGGGCTGAATGCGGCCGTCGAGGATGAGGTTCTCGAGCGCTATGCGCGCGATCTGGCGGCGTATAGGATCGTAGCTCGAGAGGGTGAGCGTGCCCGGCGTGTCGTCGATGATGACGTCGACACCAGTGGCGCGCTCAAAGGATCGGATGTTGCGGCCTTCTTTGCCGATGATCTTGCCCTTGATCTCGTCGTTGGGGAGCGTGATCGTCGTCGCGAGCACGTCGGATACGACCGAATTGCCGAGGCGGTGCACTGCCGTCGTGAGGATCTCGTTGGCGCGCTGCTCGAGCTTTTGGTCGCTCGCTATCTCAAGCTTGCGCATGCGGTTCTCGAGATCTGTTGCGTACTGCTTCTCGATAGATTCCAAGAGTCCCTTCTTCGCCTCATCTGCGGTGAGTCCAGCGACTTTCTCCAGCTTCTCCTGCTGCTCGGCGATGATGCGGTTGACCTCTTCGCGTGCGTTCTGCAGGTCGGTCGACTTCTTGTTCAGGGTGTCCTGCTCCGCGTCGATCGCGATCTGACGCTTATCAAGGAGCTCTTCCTTACGAACAAGTCGCTCCTCGGTGGACTTGAGGTCTCGAGCGCGCTCGCTGTATTCAGCGGTGAGCTGCTCGATCTTATCCTGGCCGCGCTTTTCGGCTTCTTCTATGACGCGCTTCGCCTTTTCTTCGGCGTCGAGCATCATTTTTCTGATCTGTAATTCCATCGACCCCTTTTTCCCGAGGGAGATGATGTAGCGTAGGAAATATCCTATGCCAATGCCCAAGACGCCGGCTGCGGCGAGAAGGGCGAAAGTTATTTGTAACGACATACGCGTCTAGTTCAGACGCGCACCTTTTACGCTAGGGAAAGTCTAGAAAATGGCTCAATACTGCTATTTCTGAGAGGTTCCGGACGCATACCAAGGTACGCGAATGAAGAATTGAAATTCATATATTACTAAGGTGTATTTGCAATATACCACTGTACGCTCGTTTGACCATATACCGGAGAGGGCTCTTTTCGCCCCACGCGATGCGTCCTGGCCATACGCAAGAAGCACGGCAGAGGAGCCTCTGCCGTGCTTCGGGGTGGATGGGTAATCCAGCGGTTAGGAGAGCACCTTATCGATGATGCCGTACTTGACCGACTCCTCGGCGTCCATGAAGAAGTCGCGGTCGACATCTTTTTCGATCTTGTCGAGCTTCTGGCCGGTGTTTTTTGCGAGGATCTTGTTGAGGCGCTCGCGCATTTTGAGGATCTGCTTTGCAGTGATCTCGATATCTGCCGCCTGTCCCTCTGCGCCGCCGTGCGGCTGATGGATCATGACCTCCGCGTTCGGCAGCGCGAATCGCTTGCCCTTTTCTCCCGCAGAGAGGAGTACAGCGGCCATCGAGGCGGCCATGCCGACGCATACGGTAGATACGGCCGGCTGGATGTGGTTCATCGTGTCGAGGATCGCGAAACCTGCCGACACATGTCCGCCAGGGGAGTTGATGTAGAACGAGATGTCCTTTTTCGGGTCCTCCGACGCGAGGAAGAGGAGTTGGGCGACTACGAGGTTCGCCACGTCGCCGTCGATGGGACCGCCGAGGAACACGATGCGCTCTTTAAGGAGCCTTGAATAAATGTCATATGCGCGCTCGCCCATCGATGTTTTCTCGACGACCATCGGGACGAGCATCTGCGCTTTGATATCAGTCATGGGGTGAGTGTACATCAGATGATTTAGCGAGCGCAAATCGGATAGCCGAGATGTGCCGCTGATGTCTGGTGGTACAGTGGGCATATGTTCAAGATCAAGCGCGCGTATGAGGAGCCAGAGCGTACGGACGGGCTGCGAATACTTGTGGACAGGCTTTGGCCGCGCGGGCTGAAAAAGGATGGCGCACGCATAGACCTCTGGCTCAAAGACATCGCACCGAGCCCGAAGCTCCGCGTATGGTTCGGCCACAGACCTGAGCGGTTCGATGAGTTCGCGAAACGCTACCGCGTCGAGCTTCGGGGCAACAAAGCGCTCACGCAGGATCTGAAAGCAAAGGCGAAGAAGGGGATCGTGACTTTGCTCTATGCCGCAGCTGATACAGAGCACAACCACGCGCGCGTATTGCGTGATTTTCTCCGCCTACCCAGGTAGCGAGTGCGGATAGGGGGCGTAATCATTTACTTTTCATCTAGATGTGCTATAATTAAAGGAGTTAAAGTATTGTTGCGTACTGTTGCGTTTGCGTCCCATCAATCACATCGAACATCAGGGACACAGATGACCAAGACCGACCTTACTGGCCGCATCCACAACGCTGCCGACATTTTCCGGAATCTCAATCCGGGTCTCCCCGTCGATCCCGAGAAGCTGCAGCAGGCCGCCGCTGAAGTGCGGCTACCGCAGCTCAAGCTACCCAACGACAACCTGGCGAACGCGATCTTCCTCGCGAGCCATTGTCCGGGTACGGAAGAAGCGCTCGACGGACTGATCGAGCACATCTACCAGGATCGTTTCGCGCAGGCGGCGTGACGGCCACAGTTCTTGAATGAGAAGGGCGCCCTTGTGGCGCCCTTTTTCTTTTAGTGCTGGTGATCGTGATCGTGGCCGATCGGCTCTGTGTTGCCTTCGAGGAATCGCAGCACCATTTCATTGCGCATCATGTGTACGATGTGGGCGCGAAGCGACTCTGGGTTCGCCTTTGGATAGTGCTCGCGCGCGTGCATGAGCTCGTGGTCCACCACTTCCGCTTCCGGCTCGATCTTCTCTTCTTGCGCGATCTTGCCGAGGAGCAGGCGCACTTTGGCGCGCTTGTCCGCACCTTCTTTCCAGCTCTCTAGCAACTGTTCCTTCGTCTGCTTCGTCTGAGCCAAGTAACTATCGATGGTCTGACCGATGCGCGCGAGGTCTTCTTCGAGACGGATCTTCATATCCTCGATCTCGTAGTCGAGTAGTGTCTTCGGGTATTTGATCGTGGAGCCCGCGACGAGATCATCGAGTATCGTTGCGCGCCGCTTCTCATCTGCGCGCGCTTGCTTCTCGTTGCCGAGGTTGGTGCGCACCGCAGCGGAGAATGTCGCCGCGTCCGGATAGCCGAGCGATTGAACGAATTCATCGTCGAGTTCAGGAAGGTCTTTGGCTTCTGCCGAGCGCGATTCATCGGCGGCCTGCTTCGGATCTGTGCCTGCTTCTACTTTGTCGATGCGGTAGCGTTCGCGCCGCAGGTGCGTGAGCGCATCCTCGTGTTCCTTATCGCTCACCGACGTGTCTTCTTTGGTGTCTCGGTGCTTTTCAGAGATCTTTTTGTAATCAGCGAGCTTGATGTCGGGAGCGAGCGCGGCACGAGCCGTGAAGGGAAGCGGCTTGCCCGCTTCTGGCTCACCGGTCGTGACACGCGGCGTATCGACGATGATGAAATCCTGTTTGGCGAGCAGCTCAGGAAGCTCGTGCTCGATAGCTTCTTCTGCTGCGGCGCGCATGATGGCGCCTTCGCCATAGACGCGGACGATGTGCTCCTCTGGCGCTTTACCCTGGCGGAAACCGTCTATCTTTGCAGACTTCTGGATATTTTTGACCGCAGCCGAGCGGTATTTGCCGAGAGCCTCAGCCGGTATTTCAGCAGAGATCTCTACCTCCCATGCGCTTTCGTCGCGGGAGATCTTTACGTTGGTTGCATCTGACATCGCAGGAGTGTACCTCGTGCGCTGTAAATCGTCGAGTTAGGACGTCGATGTGTCGCCTGGGATGAGCGGAAGTGGTTGCTGTGTATCTCGATTGAGCTGCGCCCCCCAGAAGTAGAGACCGCCGACTATGAGCAGAGCCACGACGATGAATATCCCCACGACCGGACCAGCGCCACTCGAGCGTTTCTTGGTCGCGTGTTCAGGAAGCATGTGCGAGACATCGATCTGGTGCGTTTCCTGAGGAGTCGGCGGCATACCACCAGTGTACATCCTTCGTAGATAGACACATAGGCGGGTGTGCGTTGTGGACAAGTGAAAACGGCGCCAGGAGGCGCCGTTTTCAATCACGAGAAGATCTGCTCTAGATACCGGACGAGCTTGCATCAGCGTCCGCGTTCATGCGCTGCTCGAATTCAGACATGTTCGTCGCCTCAAGCTCGGCCTGAATAGCCGCTGCATCGTCAGAGTTCGAAGGTGCGGGCATCCATGTCTCGGTCGATGTGTCGATGCGCGAGTTGTTCGAGTCGATCGGGCGCTGGTAGAAGTAAAGTGCGCCGAGTACGAGTGCTGCGAGGACCGCTCCGCCTACGAGCGTCGGCATCGTGAGGTTTGCGCCTGGTTCTGCGGAAGTCTCTTGAGGGATATTCGGTTCCATATATGTGCGTGCTAGTTGGTAGTGATATCGGCCGATGCGTTCGCGGAAATACCAGCGAGCACTCGAGCCGTTTCAAGTAGTGACGCATGAGCCGCCTTCACGCTCGCCGTGACCTGGCCTATGGCCGCGCGTATCTGGATGCGTACCGTATCGGCATCACTCGAGTCTCTCACGCTGTCCACCGCGCTCTTCAAAGCCGCGAGATCCGCGTTCGCCTTTGCAACAAGCTTCACCGATGCGTCGAGCGAAGCTTCAGCTGTCGCTGTCTCGATACCGGCTTTGCGAAGCTTTTCAATGCGCGACTCCATGCGATCGACCACGTTGTCGAACATATTGAGTGCGTTCTCAGCGCGCTGTATGGCCGAACCGATATGTGTCCGCGCAAGTGCTTGTACGCGCGCTTTCAAGGACCCGATCGCATCCTGCCTGTCACTGCGCGCCTCTTCGCGATTCTCGCGCATTTCCTCGATGATATCGCGTCGCTCATTGCTCGAGGTCGCGGCATTCATTTGAATGCGGAGATCGATGCGCTGATCTTGCATGTTTTGTCGCAGATCCTGCAACTTTGTGCGTGCCTCCTCGCGCAGTTGGATGAGCGGCTGCGGGCCGGTCACGGTAGCCCCCGCCTCTGCTTCTGCACCTACGGAAGCGCTGGTCTCCTGTGCCGTAGCTATGCTGGCGCCGGTAAAACCAAGAACGGCCGCGAGCGCGCCGCCCACGATCATTTTCGTAATGTCATTCATGTCGTACGTATTCAAAAGGATAAAAGGGAACGATCTCAGTCCATTGTACCTTGTTCGTGGTTCGGAGGCTGCAGGCTGGTACGTTGTCTCCAGATTGAATCTGCGGCGATCGCGGATATACTGAGCACTCATATGAACAACATCATCAAGGTATTCGGACACAAATCTCCCGATACGGATACGACATGTTCCGCGATCGTATGGGCGTGGTACCTCAATGCTACTGGTACCGAAGCGAAGGCATACATGCTCGGCGATCCCAATAAAGAAACTGCCTACGTCCTCGCTCATTGGGGCGTACCGAAACCAGAGATACTCCCAGCGCTCACGGCTGATGATTCGGTCGTTATCGTTGATACTAACAATCCGCAAGAACTTCCCGAGAATATTTCTGATGCGAATGTGGTCGCGATAATCGATCACCATAAACTCTCTGGCCTCGTCACGAAGGCACCGCCCATGGTGCATATGCGGCCGCTCGCATGCACGGCGACCGTGATGTACGACCTCATGGGTGAGAAAGCAGGCGAGATGCCGCGCGAGATCGCAGGACTCGTGCTCTCGTGCATCCTCTCTGACACGCTGGAGTTCCGTTCTCCGACGACGACTCCGCGCGACCAGGAGGTAGCCGAAAAGATCGCGCAGCAGCACGGCATCGAATTACACCAACTTGCCGACGAGATGTTCGCCGCGAAGTCTGACGTATCGGATTTTTCCGATGCGGCGCTCCTCACGCTCGATGCGAAAAAATACGAAGTGGCAGGCAAGAATTTGCTCGTTTCCTCGCTTGAGACGACGTCGCCCTCAGCGATCCTCGCGCGCAAGGAGGGGATTGTCAGTGCCATGAAGGACGTCGCCGCTGCAGAGGGTGTCGATGACGTCCTCTTCTTCATCGTGGATATCCTCAAGGAGGAGGCGACGGTGCTCCTGCACGACGATCTCGCGAAACAAATGGTGAAGGCTTCGTTCGGTGCCGACACATCGGGCGATACGGCAGTGTTGCCAGGAGTGGTTTCGCGTAAGAAACAAATACTTCCGGTATTGAAAATGTAACAAAACGGGGCCGCTTGTGCGGCCCCGGTCGTTTTTGTAGAGATCTCACGCGGGGACGAGCGCGATCTTCTCAAAGAGCGTCTCCTGGAACCGCTCCATCTCGTGTTTTTGCGGGGGCAGACCTGATTTGTTCTTGTACTCCGCGAGGTCGAGCGATGCTCGGATAGCGTCATGCTCTGGTGTGCCCTCGGGTATGAAAGCCGACCAGTGCAGGTAGGATCTCTTTTCTTGATCGCGCGGATTGATCTGCATACCGCGCTTAAGCGCGGGCCAGATACGGTATCGGGCAGCGATATGCGGCCTTAACCGTAATTCAACGCTGTAGTAGCGCGGGAAATGTTCCTCGCATACGTGGAGGAAGAAGCGCCGCCCGTCCAGAAACTGCTCCTGTATACGCTGCCAGTATTCATTCTCCAGCTGCAGCGCCGGTGCAATTCCCGCTTCCGCCTTGATGCGCACATCGGCATCAAGGCCGGCTTCGAGCACATTCACTACCGGGTAGCCGAGCTGGATCGTCTCGTGACCGAGTGACTTACCGTTTCGCATCGGTCTCAGATAGAACCGTCCCGATTCAGTGAGGCCTTCGCGAAAACCGATGCGCCCCATATCGATGCGCGGGTGCCTTGCATGGTACT
>CBIMKN010000025.1:0-10129 GCA_966244515.1 uncultured bacterium | reverse complement strand
GACCAAGAATGTATTTCTCATAGTTTCCTAGGTGACTAATAAAGCACGCTAGGAAATACTCGGTTCTTTTCTATTCAAGATGCCGTCGGAGTACAGCTCCTGCAAAAGGAGGGTCACAAGAGGAAGCCGATAGGCATTGCGGTACGCAGCATACCGTATGCGTCCAGGATCGTGATCGTCCCTGGTGAGACCGCGGAGCAGTACTGCAGCGCTCGCAACGATAATGAGCAGCGCGACAGGTATAGACGTGACCAGTTCCTGCCATTTCTGAATGTACGCGAGTGGAGCGCTGCAGAGCGCCACCTCTCCGACCGAATACATACAGCCTTCTGAGTGCGCTGCATGGCTAAAGTTCAGATACAGACCGAAGGCGACCGAGAGAATGAAGGCTGCCAATATGAGGTACGAAATAGTAGTGCGTGTCATAGAGACTTGCGGCGCAACAGTGCAGCATTGATCGCGACGATCACAGTCGAGAGCGACATGAAGACAGCTGCGACCGCTGGCTGCAGTATAATCCCCTTCGATACCAGGGCGCCAGCAGCGATCGGCAGTGCGACCACGTTGTAACCAGTAGCCCAAAATAGGTTCTGGATCATCTTTCGATAAGTGAGCCGCGAGAGCCTGATGATCTTCGGTATATCGCGCGGATCATTCCTGACGAGGATGATACCTGCGGATTCTATTGCAACGTTCGTTCCCGCGCCGATCGCCACGCCAAGATCCGCCTGCGTCAGCGCCGGCGCGTCGTTGACCCCATCACCCACCATCGCCACCTTCTTACCTTCGGATTGCAGGATCTTCACCTTCTCTGACTTCTCTTCCGGACGCACTCTCGCAAAGAAATTTTGGATACCCAGCTCGTGTGCGACCGAAGTCGCAATTTCCCGTGAATCGCCCGTGATCATCAATACGTCGATGCCCATGCCCTTAAGCGTGTCTATTGCCTCACGAGCTTCTTGACGAACGGTATCAGCAAGCTCGATCGTGCCGAGAATATGTCCATCAACCTTCACGACAATGTCGTCGCCTCCTGTATGCCCGACGAAGACCGTCTTTCCGTCGAGGGTCGCCTGCGCTCCCGAGCCTGCGATACGTTTGAATTGCTCCGCCCTCGGGATCTCTATATTGCGTTCCTCAGCCTCGCGGATGATCGCCCTGCCGATCGGGTGTTCCGAGTACGCTTCCACAGCCGCCGCAGCAGCGAGAGCCGCATCCGAGGCAGCCGTCACAGCGAAGCGCCCTTCTGTAAGAGTGCCCGTCTTGTCGAACAGCACGACATCAATGTTGCGCGCAGATTCAAGTGCGAGTCTTCTCTTGATGAAGAAACCATTTTTAGAGGCGAGGGTAGTCGATATAGAGGCGACGAGCGGTATGGCGAGGCCGAGCGCGTGCGGACACGCAATGACAAGCACCGCGACAAGCCGCTCTATCGAGTACGCCGCACCGGCGCCTGCGTATAGCCATGCAATGAGCGTCACGACACCCGCAGCAGTCGCAGCGATAGTGAGATAGAACGCAGCACGGTCCGAGAGCAGCTGCAATCGAGATTTTGAGCGCTCTGATTCGGCGACGAGCCGCATGATACTTGAGAGGAATGTGCGCTCGCCGGTATGCTCGATCCGAATAGTGAGACTGCCATCACCATTTATGGAACCGGCTATGACCGTGTCTTCGGCCCCTTTATGAATCGGTTTCGACTCTCCTGTGATCAGAGATTCATTGACGTCCGAGTCACCCTCAACGACAACTCCGTCGGCGGGAACCTTTTGACCCGGCCGGACGAGTACCATGTCGGCTTCGTTAAGTTCAGAGATCGCCACCTGCACAGCACTGCCGTCTCGGAGCACCTCTGCCTCGTCGGGCAGTAGCCTGGCGAGTTCATGCAAAGCCCCGCGGGCCGATCGAACTGATCGCATTTCAACCCAGTGTCCGATAAGCATGACGGCGATAAGAGTCGAAAGCTCCCAGAACAAAGTCATGCCCTGCTCAGCGAAAATAGCCCATGCGCTATAGAGGTACGCGGCGGAGATCGCGAGCGAGATCAGTGTCATCATGCCCGGCATACTCTCGCGCACCTCGCGATATGCACCCTTCAAAAAAACCGATCCACCGTACACATACACCACAGTGCCGGTTACGAAGACAAAGAGATCGGTCCATGAGAATTTCGGTGCAGACCACCCAATAAATGCCGCTGGTAGATCTGAGTAGAGCACGAGCGGAATCGTCAACATAAGAACGATCCAGAACTTCTTCAAGAAATCCGCCTCGTGATGGCCCTCGTGTGCATCGCGTATTGAATGTGCATGGGACTGCGGGTGGCCAGCCATAGCACTATCATAGCGTTCGTAAGATACAGCGCTACCGAATGATCCGACTACACTGCGAGCTTCCGATACTCTTTCCGAATGACCCATACGACAAGAATGTCGATGATTATCACTCCGAGCAGCATAAGCGAATGCGTATACGAGAATCGGTACGCTTCATAAAGGACGAAGGCTGCAATCAGCACGATGCTCACTGGAAAGGCCCATATGTGGTGGCGAAGCATCGAGACCGAAAGAAACACATCGATGACACCCCAAAAGATGAGGTACGACGCCAGGAAGAACGTAATCGAGAATCCATGAGTGCTCACGATCTGGCCGATCATTGTAAGAAGAAGGTCGTTGGGATCTTCGACGAACTCATGCTGCATGATCTGGTGGAAGAGATCGATCGCGGGTGTGCCGACATACTTTAAAAGTGTGATGCCAAGCACGAGTCGCAAAGTGCCGTAGAAGATGCGCCAGTACATACCGGCGTCGAAGAGAAGTTCGATCATACGTCCGCGTTTTGCTTTGATATCAACTTCGGTCACCTGAGGATTATAGCCCCAGGTTGTGGCAAAGTGGCACGCCACGACGCATCCATATATGATGCGGGCCTATGGCCCGGCACCCTGACTTCTCCGCATCTATCCGCGCTCTCAAAAAAGACCCGAAGATGGCTGCGGTGGTCCGCACACATGGGAAGCTCGATCTCTCCAAGTATCACAAGGGTGCGGGGTCGGTCTTTGCTCGCCTCCTCAGATCCATCGTGTATCAGCAGATATCCGGTAAAGCTGCGGCGGCCATTCTCGATCGTGTGCTCGACCTCTTCCCCAAAAGGAAGCCAACTCCTGAATTGCTCTTGAAAATCCCTGCAGAGAAGCTCCGAGCTGCTGGTCTCTCTACGCAGAAGATCACCTATGTGCGCGACCTTGCAGAGAAATATCTCGATGGCACGATCAATGAGAAACGGTTCCCCACAATGTCGAGTCAGGAGATCATCGAGCATCTCGTCGCGGTCAAAGGTATCGGCGTGTGGACCGCGCACATGCTGCTTATATTCACGCTTTATAGACCGGATATCTTGCCCTGGGGCGACCTCGCGATCCAAAAGGGCTTCAAAGAGGTGTACGGCCTGAGGAAGCTGCCGAACAAAAAAGCTATGGAGAAAATAGCGCAGCCGTGGCGCTCTCATGCCACGGCCGCATCTTGGTATCTCTGGCGCGTCGCCGACGCGGCCAAAGAGAAGAAGGTTAGTCCGCGTTCGAAGCGGTAAAGGTATCGTCCAGTCCCGTCACGAGCGCATCTTTCTTGAAGTCGAACGCACCATCACCATCGTCAGCATAGACGACCACCGAATACGTCGCGCCAGCTTCAGTATTTCTGAGTAGCGGCACGGTGATGTCGTTGACTGTCCCGCCGCCTTCGGGCGGATTCACGCGAGCCGCACCATAGATGCGCATGTCATCGCGCACAGCGAGCCAGCTCACTCGAGAGAGACGGGCCTCAACCACGCGCACGCTGTCGCCTGCTGGCTGATCATTCACATGCACCTCCTCGCCTGTGTTCACGCCCACCGACGGCCGCTCTTCAGTATTGGAAGACGTAGAGGTGCTCGAAGTGGCAGTGCTTGTCGCTGTACCGTTCGTCGAGCCGCTGTCATCAGACGCGCCGGTGAAGAACCACCATCCAAGAAGCACGACCACGATCACGACCACTACCCCAATAACCCACTGCTGCATCTGTCTGTCCCATTTCCATTCCATATCGTTTCTAGAACTCTGTATGTGAGCCCGTTAAAGGTTTATGAATATATCTGCAGTCTAAGACCGCCCTCGCATCTGTCAAACCCCCCGTTTTCCTCATCAAACATCCATCCTTTTTGCCTAGACTGAGCGCATGGAGATCTGGTACACGCTGACCGGTGACATCGAAAAGAGACCCGTGCAGGACGCGATAGCAAGCATCAACGACGAGCTCTACAACAAGCCCGTGAGGCGTATGAAATTCCTTATTGCTTCGGGCGGCGGCGACATGGACTCTGGCGTCAATCTGCACATGTATCTGAAGGCGCTCCCGATCGAGGTACAGACGATCGGCTTTGGCAAAGTCGACGCCGCAGCCATCCCTGTCTTCCTCGCAGGAAAGAAGCGTTTCGCGGTCCAGGGATGCCAATTCTTCTTCCACGAGGGCCGATATACCGTCACGGATCAGACTGCACCGATACATGTGCACGAGGAAGCGGTCTCTGTGTTCAAGCGCAATCTGCACAACACCATTTACATCATCGCGCGTGAGACCCACAACGACACCGAGGTCGTGGCCAATATGCTACGCCGCAGCAAGATCATGAATGAGACCGAAGCGCTCGATTTTGGACTCTGCCACGAGGTTATCGACGAGCTCCCCCTCCAACAACAGCTTGAAAAAGGATTCGGCTTCGTACCCGCGCGAGCTAATCGCGAATCGCCGACCACACGTCGGCAGCAGGCACAGCCGCTTCGCGGAGAATCAGAGGATGATCGTGCGTGAGATCGATCACCGTCGAAGGAGCTCTCTCTGGCAATTCCCCGCCATCGATGACGAGATCGATCGCACCAGCCGTGCTGGCGAGCTGGGAGAGAATCGCGTCTACATTGCGCTCGGGCTGTTTGCCGGAGACATTGGCGCTCGTCGCCGTGATCGGCCCGTCGAAGGCACGTATCATTTCGATGCAAAACTCGTGTGCGGGGATGCGAAAGCCAAAAGTGTCGATCATTTTCGAGATGCCCCGATCCAAGCCCTCTTTCTTGGCAGTGATGAAGGTAACCTGACCTTTCGGAAGCCTCGTATCCAAAATGCGTGCGAAGCCCCGCACTTCTGTATACGCAGCAGCCATATTCATGTCCGACACGATTGAGTGGATCGGCTTACCTTCATCGCGACCTTTGATGGCGATCACTTTCGCGACCGCGTCGTCGGAGAGCGCATCGGCGCCGAGACCGTAGAGCGTATCCGTGGGATACAAGACTACGCCGCCATCGCGCAAGACATCAGCGGCCTTCTGAGCCGCTTCTGAGATATTCGAATCACTAAGCGTTATGCGCTCCATGCTTTTGTGCGCGCTGAGGGGATCGAACCCCCGACCCTTGTCACGTCAAGACAATGCTCTACCACTGAGCTAAGCGCGCGTTATATCAACCACGTCCGAAAGAACAAGCTATGTGCGAGCTATGTACCGGCGTCATCCGCCGGAGCTAAGCGCGCTCTGGGAACGGCAATACTATAGCAGAAAGTCTGCTATTAGACACTACGTGATGGCGTCTTTTATTCTTGAATGAACCCGCCCGCTTGGTGCGCCCAAAGCGTGGCGTATACGCCGTTTTTTTGCAGCAATTCGTCGTGTGTACCCTCTTCTACGATCTGACCCTTCTCCATCACGAGAATGCGGTCCATTTCACGAAGCGTGGAGAGGCGGTGCGCGATCGCGATGACGGTTTTCCCTTTCATAAGCTCGCCGAGCGCACGCTGGATCGCCACCTCGCTCTCGCTATCGAGCGCCGAAGTGGCTTCATCGAGAAGAAGGATCGGCGCGTTCTTGAGGATCGCGCGCGCTATCGCGATACGCTGGCGCTCGCCGCCCGAGAGCTTCACGCCACGCTCCCCGACGAGCGCTTGGTAGCCACCAGGAAGGCGCATGATGAAATCGTGCGCGTGAGCGAGCTTCGCAGCGTGTATAACCTCCTCTTCTGTCGCATCCGGTTTTCCGTACCCGATGTTCTCGCGGATCGTGCGATGAAAGAGGAGCGGCTCTTGCGGCACGATCGATATAGCATTGCGGAGACTCTCTTGCGTGACCGATGAGATATCCGTCGCACCGATCTTCACGGCGCCGCTGTCGAGATCATAGTGGCGCAAGATGAGTCGCATGAGCGAGGTCTTGCCCGCGCCGGATCGCCCCACGAGCCCTACGCGCTGCCCCGCCGGTATCACGAGCGACAGACCGTCAAAGACAATGTTGTCGGCATAGGAGAACGAGACCTTGTCGAACACGACGCTGGCCTCGCGCACATCGAGATCCGCCGCACCCGCTTTATCTGGTATCTCGTGCGGAGTGATGATCTCCTCCAAGCTCTCGCGGATCTCGCCCCAAATCTCGGCGAATCTGTTGAAATTGGAACCGAGCGACTGCAGCAGACCTTCGATGCGGAATACGATAGTGATCACGAGGATGATGTCGCCCATCGAGAGCTGACCGGCCGCTGCGAGCGCGACGGTCGCGTACACCATCGCGCCTCCGAAGACGACGAGCACCACGCTGTTGAGCGCACGAGTCCATTCCCCGAAATACCAGCTGCGCAGGTGCGCTTGGCGGCGATCGTCGGTCGCGGTCTTCAGTCGTTCAAGCTCGAACTCGCGTCGCGCGTACTCCTGCATCGCGCTCACGTTGGTAAGCAGGTCGACTGTCGCACCGTTGATCGCAGTCTCAAGGTTGTGCGCACGCACCGCGAGCGGTACGCGTTTGATGCCGAGGTAGTAATTGACACCCGCGATGATCACGACCCACGTGAGAAAAATGAGCGCAATGAGCGGACTGACGAACCACGCGAGGATGAACGACACCGTGGCATTCACCGCAAGGTCGAGGAAGTCCCACAAGAACATGTCGACGATGTCGCGCATGCCCGCAGCCGCGTGCCTGATCTTGGTCATGATCGATCCCGCGAAACGATCAGAGAAATACTGGCGGCTATGGAGCGTTACGTACGAGGTGAGGCTATAGCGTGCCGTCGCGGAAGCGCCCGTGGACCAGCGTGCGCTCGAGAATCCTGCGATACGCCATAGGAGCTTCGCGAAGCCAAGCACGGTGATGTACACCGCGCACCACAGAAGAAGCGGCACGAAGCTCTCGCCATGCGTCACGGAATTCGCTGCATTTGCGATGAGCTTGAATATGTAGGGCACGCTCGCGGAAATGCTGTTGCCCACCATCGCGATCAGGACTGCGGTCAAAGCCGCGTACCAGTGCGGCCTCGACGAAAAAAGAAAGAATCGAAGCGGACTCGTCGACATCGGGAGATCGTCGCGCCACGTGCTTTGGTGAGATTTGCCAGGAGCTTTCATTGTGAGTGATTCTAGCGGAAAGACCGCATGCGGGCTATTCTGGACCCGACACTATGAGGATCTTGGGAATCGAAACGTCGTGCGACGAGACGGCCGTATGTCTCCTGGATGCGTCAGGCGAGGGCGCTGCGTTTGAATATCGCGTGCTTGGCAATGCGCTCTTTTCACAGGCGCAGCTGCATGCACAGTACGGAGGCGTTTTCCCAAATCTCGCGAAGCGCGAACACGCGAAGAATCTCGTCCCGCTCCTCGAAGAGACGCTTCGCCAAGCGGATGAGCTCGTGCTCTCGCCCACCCCGATCGCGGGCACCTCGATGATGCCGCTCAAAGCGCTCCTGTCACGCGAAGAGGAGCTCTTCAAGACCCTTCTCGCGCATGCACTGCGGTATAAGAAGCCGTCGATCGACGCCATAGCGGTCACCGCAGGGCCTGGGCTCGAGCCCGCGCTGTGGGTCGGGATCAACTTTGCGAAAGCGCTATCGCACCTCTGGAATGTCCCTGTCGTCGCTGTGAATCACATGGAGGGCCATATCATCATGCCGATGATGGAGATGGCATCCCCATCATCGGGGCGGATGCGAGAATTCGGCTGGCCGCTTTTGAGCCTCCTCATTTCTGGCGGACATACGGAACTGGTTCTCTCAAGAGAGTTCGGCGTATACGAGCGCCTCGGCGAGACGCGCGATGATGCTGCTGGAGAAGCATTTGATAAAGTCGCACGCCTCCTCGACCTGCCGTACCCCGGCGGCCCCGAGATCTCCCGCATCGCGAATCAAGCGCGCGCAGAAAACATCAAGGCCGACTTCGCGTTCACGAGACCAATGCTCAAGGAAGATAATTTCGATTTCTCTTTTTCCGGCCTCAAGACAGCGGTACGTAATCAGGCGGAGAAGATGCAACCGCTCGACGACGCAAAGAAAATGATGATCGCGCGTGAATTCGAGGACACCGTCGCGGACTCTCTAATCGAGAAGACGGTGCGGGCGGCAAATGAAATCGGCGCTCGCACGCTCATCGTGGGCGGCGGCGTCTCTGCCAATGCACGCATCCGCGAGCTTCTCACCGAGCGCGTAGCCAAAGAGGGTTTTGTCGAGAAGCTCCTCGCGCCCTCGGCGGAGCTCGCGACCGACAATGCGCTCATGATCGCGCTCGCTGGTTATTTCCATGCTCTCAAGGGCACCTATGCGCCGCTCGATTCCCTCGTCGCAAACGGCAATCTGAGGCTAGAAACAAGGCTCTAATATTGCTACGATACGGCGATATGCCACCGTCTAAGGCCCCAGAACCCTTCCTCAAGCCCTATGATCCCCAGGCCGAAGAATCGGCCATCGAGTCGCTCTGGGAGGAAAGCGGCTACGCCAATCCCGATACGATGATCGAGAAGGGCTACACCGAGCCCAATGCCGAGCCGTACGCCATCGTCCTTCCCCCGCCCAACGTGACGGGCACGCTCCACATGGGCCACGCGGCGATGCTCGCGATCGAGGACATCCTCATCCGCTACAAGCGCATGCGCGGCTACCGCACGCTCTGGGTGCCGGGCACCGACAGCGCCGCCATCGCGACGCAGGCGAAAGTCGAAGATGAGCTCTACAAGAAGGAGAAGAAGACTCGCCACGACATCGGCCGCGACGAACTGATGAAGCGCATCGAGGCATTTACCGACGAGAGCAAGGCCACGATCATCAACCAAGTGAAGAAAATGGGCTCGAGCCTCGACTGGAGCCGCTACGCGTACACGATGGATGAGCCGCGCTACAAAGCCGTCATGGAAGCGTTCGTGCGCATGTACGACGCGGGCCTTATCTATAGAGGCAACCGCATCGTCAATTGGGACCCGAAGCTGCAGACCACGGTCTCCGACGACGAGATCGAGTATGTCGAGAAACAGGATCCCTTTTACTATTTCCAATACGGACCTTTCGTTATCGGCACTGTGCGCCCCGAGACGAAATTCGGCGACAAGTACGTCGTGATGCATCCAGATGATGCACGCTACGCCGAGTATTCGCACGGACAGCAGATAGATCTCGAGTGGATCAACGGTCCCATCACCGCGACCGTGATAAAAGATGAGGCGGTCGATCCCGAAGCGGGCTCCGGCGTCATGACGATCACGCCAGCGCACTCGGGTATCGACTTCGAGATCGCTCAGCGGCACAAGCTCGACGTCGAACAGGTCATCGACGAACGCGGCATCCTCCTCCCTATCGCGGGCGAGTTCGCCGGGCAGCACATCAAGAAAGCGCGTCCGATGATCGTAGAGAAGCTTCAGAAGAAAGGACTCGTCGTGAAGATCGACGAGAAGTATGTGCACAATGTCGCGACCAACAGCCGCGGCGGAGGCACCATCGAGCCGCAGATCAAGAAGCAGTGGTTCATCGGCGTCGACAAAGAATTCGTCATCGAGCACTCCGAGATCCCCGGCATCACCGCCGGCAGCACGACGACGCTCAAAAAGCTCATGCGCGCAGCAGTCGAGCAGGGCGGCATGCAGATCTTCCCCGAGCGCTACGAGCGCATCTACTACCACTGGATCGACAACCTGCGCGATTGGAACATCTCGCGCCAGATTTGGTTCGGTCACCGCATTCCCGCATATTTCAAAGGTGACGACGTTTATGTCGGCCAAGAAGCGCCGAAGGGCGATGGCTGGGAGCAAGACCCAGACGTACTCGATACGTGGTTCTCCTCGGGTCTTTGGACCTTCT
>CBIMKN010000024.1:0-10635 GCA_966244515.1 uncultured bacterium | reverse complement strand
TCGTCTGAGCGACCGCTTGGAGTGTCGCCGGTCCAGCGATGGTCGGTACGTACGTGACTGCGTAAGGCGGTTGATTTGCGGAGCCGATCGGAGCGCCGTTGAGGAAGTACGAGATGGAGATGATGTTTTGAGGGAATGGATAGTATGCGGAGACCATCATTGGCTGCCACATCGGTTGGAAGCTGCCAGCGCCCGGCGTGAGGATACGGAAGCCGCTGCCGGTATTGGTCGATGGCGACGAGCTGCTGAAAACTTGTCCGCTTGCCCACATCTGTACCGGCGCATCCCAATACGCGAGCTGCCTGTCGCCGCGAGACGTGCCACCTGATCGTGGTGAATCCTTATTTACCCAGTAGAGGATCTCGTGGACGCCCTGCGAAGGGTCCGCGTTCCACACGCCGCGCAGGACCGGTGGAAGCGAATCACGCTCGGGATCCGGCGCTGGCTCAACGAAATCTCCGGCGGGGTATTTCTCCATCGCGTAGTCCATGAATTCGTGCCACATCGGCGCGATGATGAATGCCGCGATACGCTTTTCGAGAGGTTCGTTGTCGTTGTTGCCCGCCCATGCGCCGACCGTGATGCCTGGGGTATACCCCATGATCCACACGTCCCAGTAGTCGTTGGTCGTACCGGTCTTAGCGGCAACATCTTTACCGGGGAAATAGAGCGGTGAGTTCGCGCCGAATTCCGGTGTACGCGCCACGTTGTCTGAGAGGATGTCGTTGATCTGGCGCGCTACTTGGGCCTCGATAACACGCGATTCCTGCGGCTTGTATTCTTCGAGCACGTTGCCGTTCATATCTTCGACGCGGAGGATGGCAGTGTGCGGGTGCAGAACTCCGTCGTTGGCAAACACAGCGTACGCGTTCGTGAGCTCGAGGAGCGTCACATCGCCGCCGCCGAGGACGAGAGAGAGGCCGTAGTTGGCAGCAGTGGTGAGCGTAGTGATGCCGAAGCGCTGCGCCACTTTGATCGCATCGTCGATGCCCACGAGATAGAGCGTTTTCACCGCCGGCACGTTAAGCGACATTGCGAGCGCTTGGCGAATCGTCACCGGTCCCTGGAACTTGCCGTCGAAGCTCGTCGGCGCGTAGCATGGCGGCGTAGAGTTCAGCACATCCTGTGGTGAGCAGGCGGTCGAGAACTGTGTCGGAATGTCGAAGAGGATCGTGTCGGGCGTGTATCCCTTTTCGAGCGCCGCGGCGTACACGAATGGCTTGAACGCGGAGCCAGGCTGCTGGTGCGACGTGGTCACGTTGACCTTGCCCTCTATCGTGTCGTCGAAGTATCCGCGCGAGCCGACCATGGCGAGGATCTGGCCAGACGTGGGATCGATCGCGACCATGCCTTCATTGCTTGCATTGAAATTCGCCTGCATGCCGGGAGCGTACTCGCTGACGACTTTTTCCGCTTTTTCCTGCAGGTCGTAATCGAGCGTGGTGATGGCCCTGAGTCCTTCGCGGTTGACCGCATCGACGCCGTATTTAGATTCAAGATACTCGCGAACATAGAAAACGAAATGCGGCGCCTTGATGCCGGCCTCAGCCTCGTCCTTGAATTGCACCACCTCTGCTTTCGCTTGGTCGTGTTCCTCCTGCGTGATGAAGCTGTGGCGAAGCATCTCGTCGAGGACGCGGTCTTTGCGTTTTTCGAGAAGGTCGCGATTGTTGCCGTAGGGGGAATAGCGCGTCGGGGCCTGAGGCAGTGCGGCGAGGTACGCTGACTGCGCGAGGTCAACATCTTTTGCGTCAACACCAAAGAAGTACTGGCTCGCTTCCTGTACGCCGTAGATCGTGCCGCCGTACGGATTTTCGTTGAGGTATGTCTCGAGGATCTGATCCTTTGTGTAGACGCGCTCAAGGCGTATCGCGAGAATAATCTCCTTTATTTTACGCGTGAGCTTCTTGTCTTGCGTGAGGAGTGCATTTTTCACGACCTGCTGCGTGATGGTCGAACCTCCCTGGCCGCCGAGCAAATCGCCCGTCGTGAGGTTGATCCAGATCGCGCGGCCGAAGGCGAGCGGTCGGAAGCCGAAGTGTTCGTAAAAAGTCGCATCCTCGATCGCGATGGTCGCTTTTTGTACGTAGGGAGAGATGTCCTCAAGCGGGACTGCCGTGCGGCGCATGGTGCCGTGCACATCGTAGAGCACGATGTTGCCGGTGCGATCGTAGATCTTGGTCGACTGCGCGACAGCGCGGTTCTCGAAGTTGTCGATCGACGGGATCGGGGTGAACGCAGCCCACGCGATCACGCTGCCGAGCGTGAAAAAGCCGAGCGCGACAATGCCCACAATGGTGAGCTTGAACCACTCCGGCAAGCGGGCGAAGAGGCGGCTGACGCGCCTGAAGAGTCTTTTGGCCATACTCAAAGACCTATTGTAGCTTTATTTGGCCTTCGAATGAAGCTCCTTAGCTGCGAGGACCTTATGGCTCGCCAAATGAGTAACCCCGACAGCAATAGCGTCATATTCATCATCGAGACGGATTGGCTTCTCTATTCTTACGAGAGCATGAAGCATCTTAATGACCTGCTTCTTATCCGCACCTCCGAAGCCAGCTGCGGCACTCTTTACTTCAGCCGGGGAGTACTCAAAAACGCTCAGCGCGGCCTCTCCCGCTATAGCGAGGATCGCTCCGCGAACTTCAGCGACCTTGAGGCCGGTCGTGCGGCTCTTTGCGAAGTAGAGTTTTTCCATCGCGAGGCAATCAGGCGTGTGTTCGGCAAGGACGCGGCGGCAGGCCGAGGCGACAGTGCTCAGCCTGTCGGCAAAGTCGTCAGTGGATGGCGTCTCGATGCAATCAGAATAGAGGAGGACATCTTTCTGCCCCTGGCGCTCGAGGACCGCGATGCCGCAGCGGCCATACCCGGGATCGATCGCGAGGACGCGCATACCTGAAGTGTATCGTAAAAAAACAAAAGCCCGGGAATCCGCCACATGGCGGGTCCCCGGGCTCCGTACCTTGTCGTGTGCTTACTCGACGCACCACGCGGCGCGCATCGCCCGCAGGTTGTATCCGAAGATATAGCCGCTCGCGAGCTTTACGACCGGCGTGCCAGTGCGCGTGGCCGCGTAGGACTCCGAACTCGTGCGGTAGTCCATAGCGACCACCCGCACCCCGATGCGGTTGAGGAACGTGATGGTCATATCGCAGTACACGCAGTTGGGCTGCGTGAAGACGATGACCTTTTCCGGTCCGCACCAGGCGTGTTCCTGCGCCAAAGCCGTCCCGGGCGCGAGGATCAGAAGGGCCGCGATGATCGCGGTGAATCGTGTGCGCATGGCATCGTCTCCCCATTGCGAACGTGTTGCAAAACTGCCCACACCCTGCGCTTTTTTCGCGCCGAGCGCAAGCGGAGTGCTACGATGTCCTCATGCGAGCACCCCGCGAGTGGAGTTCTATCTACTTTCGCAATCTCATTTTCGGCGTAGAGGATGGGCTTGTCTCTACCGTCGGCCTCCTCTCGGGCATCGCTATCGCCGACGTGCCGCGCGAGACCATCATCCTCACGGGCATCGTGCTGATCTTCGTGGAGGCGATCTCTATGGCCGCGGGCAGCTTCCTCTCGGAGGCTTCCGTTGAAGATCTTGATAAAAAGAAACCGGCGGGCAGTGCGGAATCCTTCAAGGCGGGCTTCACGATGTTCGTCTCGTATTTTATTGCCGGCCTGATACCGCTCGCACCGTATGCCATCATGGGTGCAAACGCATTCCACACGTCTATTCTGGCTTCGCTCGTCACGCTCTTTATCCTCGGCGCGTGGAGCGGGAAGTTCACGAGAGCGGGCATCATGCGTTCGGCGCTGCGCATGTTGATCGTCGGCGGGCTTGCGGTCGCGGTCGGTGCGACAGCCGGACTCGTACTGAAGTAGATATAAAAAGAATGCGGGGCCGCTTGTGAGCGGCCCCGCGTGTTGTCCGGCCCACTACTCGTAGTTGAGCCTCTTTTCCACGACGTCGAGGACGTCCTCGAACTCATGGACGAGCATGTGGTACTTCTCGGCGAGCGGCAGGATGAAGTCTTTGGTCTCCGACAGCTTGCGCCGGATGCGGGCTTCGTCTTGTCCCCAGATCGTGATGATGTTGTGGAGCCGCTCGGGCAGCTTCACGCAAAGCGCTTTCCGGGGAGCCTTCATCAGGCGCCGGTGGTACCGGCGATCGATGTCGTCGCTCGTCTCGTGCGCTCCATTGGGCTTCGGCTTCGTCACCCAATAGACGAGATTTGCGATCTTGCGGTTGAACTCCGCAGCGATCCGCTGGAAGCTCCACTTGTCCGGCAAGTCTTCGACGCAGTCGTGCAAGAGGATCGCGCAGATGATGTTGGCGTTGCGGACCCGCATGTACACGATGGCGATGAGCGCGCTCGCGCGCAGATGCTCGAAGTACTGATCGCCGTTGTCGCGCTTCACATGCTTGAAGTCGCGCTCCATCGCGTCGTAGGCGCGCTCGATCATCCGGTACTTTTTGCTATAGACCGGCCAGATCTCGCCGATGCGCTCGAAGAATTTCTCCTTCGTCTGCGCCTTGTCGAGCGAGCTCGCGAGTTTTGCGTACAGCCAGGTCGGCAGGTTGCTTCCGCCGAGCAATTCTTTTGCCTTGTGGCGCAATACAGCGCGGGATTTCGACTTCGTATGGCTTTTCGCCATTGCCGCCTCCCTTTCCTGAAAATGTTTTCTGCCGCGACACTATCACCCCGCGGCAGGGGAGGCAATCTTATGCGGCGTTGGTGTAGACATCCTCGACGTCGTCGTAATTGTCGATCTCCTCGAGAATTTTCATGAGCGATTCGTTGTCGGCCTCGCTGAGCTCTACGGTGGTCTTCGGCTCATAGCCCTCTGCCGTCTTGTCGAACGCCCAGCTCGCGGAGCCAGGGGAAGCGAGCGCGATGCCATTTTTGCTCAGGAGGTGCTTTATCTCCTGCGCTGCGCGATTGCGCGAGTCGGTCAGTACTTGGATGAGGATTGCCGCGCCGCCCGGCCCGTACGCTTCGTAGAGAATGCTCTCGAGCGCTGCAGCGTCCGACGCGATGCCTTTTGCGACGGCACGATCGATCGTGTCTTTCGGCATGTTGGCTTTCTTGCCGCGCTCTATCGCAGCGCGAAGCCCCGGCGCATTCACATCGCCCTTCGCGAGCTTACTTTCTACCGCGATGCGTTTGCCAAGCTTGCCCCAAAGATTGCTCTTCGCTTTGTCGGCTGCGCCCTTTTGTCTTTTGATCTGCGCCCATTTGTTGTGACCTGCCATGCGACGAGTATGCGCGCGAAGCGCGAGAATTTCAAATCGTTGTGCTTTCCGGTTGCTCGGGTAGTGTGCGCATAGGGGAATAGGCAGGAGGAATCCAATGCAATGGCTTTTGATACAGACTCCCGAAGGGGACATGCATGCGTGGGCCCTTACAGCGTCAAGCGGCGAGCCCGCGCTGCCACCGCAAGGCGAGCTTGAGACCGTGGTCCGCAAGCACGTGCCAAATGCGGTGATCGAAACCTACACCGGCAGGCGTGCGACGATCTTGCTCCCGGCTGATACGGAGATCAGCAAGCGCTCCAGTATCGCGCACGACGCGCGCATGCGCGCTCTTGCGCACGAGTGATCCGGTGAATATGTGGACAAAGACCTCGGCGGCCCACCACAGCCGCCGATTCTTTTTGCATGCTGTGGCACGGCTCTACAGAGCCGCTGTATGGGGGCAAAAATCGCAGGGGAGATACTGACAGCTTATACACAGAGCTATCC
This sequence comes from uncultured bacterium, assembly GCA_966244515.1. Classification (GTDB taxonomy): domain Bacteria; phylum Patescibacteriota; class Minisyncoccia; order Phycocordibacterales; family UBA2100; genus UBA10103. The sequence continues at coordinate 4,901 of CBIMKN010000024.1, read as the reverse complement.
CCATAGATGTGCACATCCTATCCACCGATTTTCCCCCGAAATCTGGCTTTTCATTACAAAGCGCGTTTCCGTAGCACATGTACAGTACATCTATCGATGCGCTTTACCGTGCGTCGGTCGGTTCCGGGGTCCCACAGAAATGTGTCTTCCTGCGGAGCCAGTTCCCTGGATAAGTCCATGCGCAAGCTTGAGGCAATGCGGGAACAGTCGGTCAGAGCATTGAGATGTCGAGATGAGTGAGTGGAGATCGTATCAAGGCTAACCCAGCTCGGCATTCATCCGAAATGGCCGGAAACGAGAGAGGTCTCCGAAAGGAGACCTCTTTCGCTACCGTGCGTGTGCCTCTCATTGTAGCCGCACGAAGCTGCGACTCTTCCTTTTTATCCCCATATGCATGCGAGACCCCTATTTCGATAACGACGAGGTACAACACCTCTTTGACTCCTCAGGATTTTGGATCGCATTTCGCATAGGTAAGAATATTTTCGACACCGTAGGGAATTGGGTAGGCTGGCTGCCTTTCGACGAGAGCGAAGTGCACGACACCAAAGGCACATACCTCGGCCACATCTATCCAGACAATAGGCTCTATAGGAACAGCCGCTATCTCAAGCGAGAAGCGCTCGAGCGGCCGCCGAAGCCCGGCTACTTCCGCCGCCCGAATTTCCCCGGCTCGATAGCCCGCTCCCGCCTCCCGATAGGCTGCAACGACATCCGCTTAAGTTCACACGTATAATGCTTATCCACACTTTATCTCTCATCGCAGCTCGGCCGCTTTTTTTGGCTCCAATCCTTACTTTCCTGGAATAAATTCGTTGAATATTTGCGCGATATATATATTGCGTTAGTTTTAACACGATAGACTTATGGCGAAGCGTCGCAATCACTTGCCATTCCTATTGTCATGACGTATACATCCTATCTTCACCACCTTTGAGGGAAGAATATATTTTATGGACGGAACATATAAAAAAATAGCTCAGGTCGCGAACTATCTCACTCGTAGGGAAGGTGGTGAAATTGACCGTTTGAAGCTGGTCAAACTTCTTTATTTAGCAGATAGATACCACATGCGGAAATACGGCCGACTCGTAACTGGTGACTACTACTTTGCCATGCAATATGGTCCAGTGGGTTCCACTGCAGCAAACATGGCTAGTCTTTCAGAATGGTTGGGCGAGGAACAACTTAGCTACGCGAGTAAGTATCTATCACGGAAGGACAATCATACGGTGGCGTCGATAAATGAAGTCGATATGGACGAACTTTCAGAATCGGATGTGGAAGCTCTCGATTTTGCATATGCCAATTTTGGTGGGAAACGAGCCTCCGATCTGGTCGACTTGACCCATAAGTATCCAGAGTGGGTGAATCAGAAGGATGCGTTGGATGCTGGAGCTGCACGCGTTCCTATAGATACCTTGGATTTTTTTGAGGACTCTACTCTTGTCACAGACGATAAATTCAAAACCGAATCACGGCAATTACAGATTGCTCGAGACATTTACCAAGAAGAGAATGTCATAAAAGCGCTGACTAATTAAGTCAGTCAACTTTCGTATGGTATGCGCCGCGGTTTCTTCTGCTGCGTACATTGAACAGAACCTCAAAAAAGGGGCTGTCATATATCTATATGATTCGGAAATATCATCTAAACCCCACTATTTTGTTGTGGTGAGTGATAACCCACTGCAGGACATGTACCTAATAATGGCGTGTGCAACGTCACAGGTAGAGAAACGACGAGCGTCCACAGTAGAGAATAGTCTTGCATTGGGGACGATCGTGGAAGTAATGCCGGAAGAATATCCAGTATTTACGAAACCGACAATATTTGATTGCAATTATCCTGTGTATCGCATCAAACATTTTTTGATCAAGCAACATAAAGCCGGTAAGTTGAAGTTCGAAACTCCCATTCCAGATAGTATCTTGCGCAAGATTTGCGTCGGAATACACGGAAGCAAGCTTGTCGAAACGAAGTACAAGAAGATGGTTAGTGTCTAACCGCGTCTCAATTTAAAAATCCCACGGGAGGAAGTTGAAAGCGAAATCCATCCAATGGATTCTTTTAGTGCCGCGGACATGTGCGATCAGATTGAAAAGGAAGCCAAATACGATCGAGACTGCGACTGAAATAACGAATACGGTAAGCAGATCGAGTTTGAAGTACCAGCTGGAAATCGCGAATGCGGCGAAGCCAACAACCATCATGAGCGCACCACCGAGAAACGATGCGTTCTGATAATCCAGTTCGGGCTTCATACATCAAGTGACTGCTGCTTAGAATTCTTTTGGTCGAACCCGAGGTGTTTGTAGCCCTTCTCCGTCACCGTTCGTCCTCTTGGGGTGCGTTCGATGAGGCCCGTTTGCATGAGGTACGGCTCGTTGACCTCTTCGATTGTCGCTTCTTCCTCTGAGAGCGCCGCTGCGATCGTCTTGAGGCCCACGGGTCCGCCACCAAATTTCTCGCAGATGATCGTGAGGATGTCGCGGTCGGTCTGGTTGAGGCCCATTTCGTCGATCTCGAGGAGCGCGAGCGCTTTTTTGACCGTCTTGAGGTGCAGCGTCTCCTCATTCACGCTCGCGAAGTCGCGTGCGCGCTTCAATAGATAGTTGGCGGTGCGCGGCGTGGCACGCGAGCGGCGCGCGATCTCCATGAGCGATTCCGGGTCGATGTCGATGCAGAGTATCTTTGCGGAGCGGCGGAGTATCTCCGCTATTTCGGAGTCGGTGTAGTACTGCAAGCGGAAAGTGCCGCCCGAGAATCGCGAGCGAAGTGGCGCGGAGAGCATCGAGATGCGCGTGGTCGCGGCGATGAGGGTGAATGGCGGGAGCTCGAGCTGCACGGTGCGCGCGGCAGGGCCTTTGCCGATCACGATGTCGAGCACGCCTGCTTCCATCGCAGGGTAGAGGACCTCTTCGATCGTGCGGTTGAGGCGGTGGATCTCGTCTATAAAGAGGACATCGCCGGGGGAGAGATTGGTGAGGATCGATGCAAGGTCGCCCACACGCTCGATCGCGGGCCCCGAAGTGGATTTGAGGCTCGCGCCGATCTCTTTGGCCATGAGGTGCGAGAGCGTCGTCTTGCCGAGACCCGGCGGTCCATACAAAAGCACGTGCTCAGGCTGATGGTTGCGGCCCTTTGCCGCCGTGAGGAGGATGCGGAGGTTCTCTTTGATCGCCTCCTGGCCCACGTATTCCTTCCACGATTCAGGGCGCAGCGCCTGATCGAGGCTGCGGGGGGACTTTTGGGGTACTTCGGTGCTGTCTGACATACGGAGTGCTTTTCCGGGCCTCAAAGAGGGCGGGAAAAGGGCTCTATTGACAAATAATTCTGATATGCTATATTAGAGGGTAGAAGCGCGTTCAAGCGCTTTTTCTCTTGGAGACGCATAGCTTCGGGTGATGGTGGCTTTGCCAAGGACGTGGCGGCGCCGCTGCTGCTATCCTTAGGTTCCAGCTGCAACTTTTCCTACAAAAGCATCACCCGAAAGTGTGCATCTCCAAAAAATCTTCCTCTATCGGGAAACATAACACCCCATTGCCGCCCAGCAATGGGGTTTTGTCTAAAAAAGTTTCAGGCGCCGCTCCGAGGTGGAGCGGCGCCCTTTGGTGTCGGACGAGCCGGCGTTATGCCGTGGCGACGGCGCGCTGCATCGTGCGCTTGCGCGCCATGTAGCTCTGCACCTGCGCGCGAGCCGCGTCTTCGGCGGCGAGGATGCTCAGCCAGGCATTGGTGAGCGCAGCGTACTCGGCCTTCTCGCCGTCGGCGCCGTGGCAGTAGGCGAAGAAGCCGCGATCGGCAGCGAACTTGTTGCTCGGCAGCAGCTTGCCCTTGCCGCGGTTCTCGTTGTACGAGCCGTGCACCTGGCCGATCACGCAGCCGCAGTCGTACATGATGTTGAGATTGCCGCGGTCTATCTTGTCGCGCCAGCCCGGCGACGTCTGATCCATGAACGCAATGCCGGCCATCGCGCGCGCATGCGCCGAGAGTCCGGATGAAGCGAGTTGCAGCTGCATCGCACAGTCCCTTTCCTGTTCGGAGGCTCCCCGAGCCCCACTATCAAAATTAGTAGCACTCGCTAGGAAGCGCCGCAATAGATGGCCGTGCGCGGCTACGAGATCATCTCGAGCATCACCTCGTCGTTGAGATCGACGACGCGAGAGAGTTCATCGAAAGAGGTGACACCCTGCAGTACCTTCACGGCGCCGTCTTGCGACATGCGGCGGATCTGCTGGTGCTTCGCGGCTGCCCAGATATCGCGCTCGCTGGAGGATTTGCGTACGCAATCCTCGATCTCCTTATCCATGAGGATCACTTCCACCACCGCGATGCGTCCTTTGTAACCGAGGCCGCCGCATTTTTCGCAGCCTTTCGGAAGATACATCGTGCCGTGATCTTGCGGGATCTCGTCGGCATGCGGGACTTTCGCGAGCAGCTGATCCATCTTCGTCTTGATGTCGCCTTCGATCGGCGCGGGCACACGGCAGTGGGGGCAGAGTCGGCGGACGAGACGCTGCGCCATGGCGGTCGTGACCGCAGCGCCGAGGATGTCCGCCGCGATGCCCATGTCGATGAGACGCGGGAAGGTACCAGCAGCGTCGTTGGTGTGGAGCGTCGAGAAGACGAGGTGACCGGTGAGCGAGGCGTGGACCGCCGTCGAGGCCACTTCGGCGTCGCGGATCTCGCCGACCATGATGATGTCCGGGTCTTGGCGGAGCACGGAGCGTAGGCCCTGGGCGAAGGTGTAGTCGCGGGAGACTTGCGTCTGCACGATGCCGGGGAGGTGGTATTCGACCGGGTCTTCGATCGTGACGATCTTGATCTCTGGTTTGTGCACTTGCTTCAAGAAAGCGTAGAGCGTTGTCGTCTTACCGCTGCCGGTTGGTCCCGTGTT
>CBIMKN010000023.1:0-10678 GCA_966244515.1 uncultured bacterium | reverse complement strand
AGTATCGGGATCGTAATGTTCATCTCGCGTACCTGCTTACAGATCTCATGTCCGTCCATTGAGGGGAGCATGAGGTCGAGAATGATGAGATCGTAATCGGATCGGTGCAGGGAAATGCGGGTGAGGGCTTTCTTGCCGTCAGGGATCGAATCCACCGTGTAGCCCTCAAGGCTGAGGCCTTTCGTAAGGGCCTGTGCCAGCTTCTGTTCGTCTTCTACGAGAAGTATTTTCATAGTTGGCTGTTATCTTATAAGCCTCAATAACCATAGCTAAGGCAAAATGAATTCTTCATGATGCCCATTATGAAGACGCCCTCAGAGCCCTTCCGTTACCGCTTCTGACGTGTCGTAGTGCGACAGATGGCTGTGTTGCGCCGCGAGCCGCTACGCGGTCCGGATCCATCCCGTGTACATGGTATCCTATGCAGCATGAAGGACGGGAAGAGGGTAGGCATCACTGCAGGCGCATTCGATCTCTGCCACGCAGGACATATGTTGGTATTCAAAGAGGCGAAAGAGGTCTGTGATTATCTCATTGTGGCGCTTCAGGAAGACCCCTCGCAGACTCCCGCAGAATATCGGGGCAAAAAGAAGAATAAACCCATCATGTCGCTTGAGGAGCGCAAGATCATTCTCGAGAGCGTCAAATACGTGGACGAGATCGTTGTATACAATTCGGAAGCGGAGTTGAAGGACATACTTGTGCGAATGAAGCCGGACGTACGTATCATTGGTGCCGACTGGAAGGGTAAGAATTTCACGGGTCACGATCTTCCCATGGAGGTGTACTACAATTCGCGCGGACACCATTTCTCAACCACTGCTCTTCGAGAGCGAATATACGAGGCGGAAGTATTAAAGCGCTCAGAAACTACGGCGTAATATTCTCTGCGCGGAAGTTCTCGAAAAGTACGTCCATGAAGTCCGTTCGGATGCCAATGTAGTGCGATCCCGTTATCGGAGGCGTGCCGCCGTATTTCTTTCCGTCGTCGGTTGCTTCCAGAACCTTCGACCACGCTGCGCCTTCGCGCTGCATATAGAGTCGCACCGTCACGCTCCCGTCGGGATTCGTGACCGTTTCATTCTTGAGGCCGATCCACTCCTCGTGAGGCAGGAGGTTGGGCTCTGAGGAGTACGAATACGTGCCATCGAAGATCTTTTTGTGCGCCATCGTGTAGTAGATGCCCTTGTACTTTTTCTTTATCACAGCGGCGCCATCGACGCGGATACCCGCATAGTACAAGGATTGGCTGTCGACGTATCGCGACATGAATAGAAGTCCGTTCGATGCATTCCTATTGGGGGAGAGCGTGAGGTTGTCTTTGGTTATCTTGAACTGAGCGGAAAGCCGCACATTGTCCCATGTGCTCTTAGACACGAGGCGGAAGGTGTTTTGCGGGTATTTGCCGAAGTCAGTATCAAGAGGGTTCATGGCGGCGTAGAGCGCGCGAAATCGATCGGCAAGCGGCAGTTCGCCCTGGTTCGTCATGCCGAGACCTCCATCAATGGCCAGTCGAGCACCAGAGTTGACCCACCAATACGGACTCGTGCTTTCATCGGAGTCGCCCGCTTCCCGTAAAATCCCCGAGGAGTTGAACGAATAGACGAACGGCGAGGTGACGGCGGCAGTAATGCCTGTGCTCGGCACGCCCGGGAGCGCGATATCGCTGGAGCCCAGCGGTACGAGCAGAATGATCGCGCCGAGCGCGACAAACGCATATGTAATTGTTCTGATCTGCGTGCGCATAGATGTATCTGAGACTGTCATATGCGCGAGAATATCCGATGAAAACGCGGCGGTCTACGAAAAAATGAAGAATTGTTATTCTTCAGCACGATACCGATCTATGCGCTACCGATTTTTCTCGCGTGATTGAGATTTCTCGCGCTTTTCGAGGAGTTCTCGACGCTGTTTCATGATGTCATCGAGCCACACCTGAATATCGGAGCGCGTCCTTCGGCGCTCTGATAGTTGCGGTTCGGCGTTGTCACGATCATTCGGATTTTGCGACGAGCTAGCACCGGCATTCGTTGGGGCGTCTTGCGCTGGAATGACCGAGCCTGTCGTGACGGTCGTAGGCGTATGAACTTCCGATCGCTGCTCGGAGTCCGATACTGCGCGTGATCCCGTATTCGGCACAGACGGAGAGGTCAACCTGGTGTCGTCGCGAATTGCCGCAGGAAGAGCGGTCAGTCGTTCGCCGGATATATCGCGCACCGAGAGAGAGGTCGCGGCAAACTCCGCGTTGTCGGGCGACTCGTTCCAGACCTGCAGACCAATGCCACCTTGCGCGGGCGTGATGCCTCTTGCCTCTGCGACGACTCGTCCGCCAAAGAGGCACTGCACGACGCCGTCTTTTGTGCGTATGCCGATCTGCACGCCATGTCCATGCGTGACGGAAGGTGCGTCGAATTTTGCAAGGGTTTCTCGCGAATCTCCGGAAATGCTCTGCACGCTCACTTCGCCGGTGTGGAATGCGCACGCGCGGTAGTGCTGCGCATCTTTGAGATCGGCCATCGCGATCACGTATCCGCGAGACCAGTCGCCAGTAAACGTCGCTTCGTAATTTTCCCAGGCACCGGTACCGTCAAGAAAAGCTGAGGCTCCGGAGGCCTGCGGGTTGGCCTGGAAGAGTAGTGCGTCTGGTACGAACTGCACGGTACCCCAGGTACGATGCCAGCCGTTGTCTGTCGTGAACGTATCTTCGTACGGAATCGGTTTGCCGAGACCGCGATTCAGCTCTTCTACAAGCCTCGGGCCGTTCCAGTCGGGACCCACGCGGATGCGGCGCATCAGGAATGACGCAGCGTGAGGGTAGTTGTACGTAAATTCACCGACGCCAGGTTGTACCCATGCATAGTCATACACTCGCTCAGCTTCCTCTATGACGACGCTGTGACTTTCGGGATAATTTGCCGAGGTCTCACCGGTATCACCGAAGGGGAACGCAAATCCATGTATCTCAGTGCCGTATGTTTCCTCAAGTGCGTACTTTGACCCAGCGAGATCTTTTGCGATGCGTGCACGGAATTCTTCGTCATCCTCGATGCGGTTTTCTGCGGAAAGCCAAATCTTGTCGGAGAAGAAATGGCCCTCCGAACCTGCGGCGTCAACTGCATATGGCGTATGGCCCGCGTACGAGTGCGAACCGATCTCCCAGCGACCGGTCGCCAGCATGTTCTTGATCTCTTGCGGAGAGAGGTAATAGGTCGTTTCATCGCGAAGGCTATCGCCGACGATAATGTAATTAACAGCGTTGAATCCGAGGTTTTTAAGAATAGGGTCGACGGGGTAGTAGCTCTGCTTTGCGCCATCGTCGAAAGTGAGTAGGAACGACTTTTCCGGAAGCGTGATATCGCCGCGCATGTAGGCTTCATATTCCGCAAGCGTGATGGTGTCCCAGCCCGCTGCTCTTAATGTCTCCATTTGATCCTTGAAGTTGTCGAAGGTGATATTCGCGCCGTCTGGATCGTCTACAAGCCTGTGATAGGTAATGACCGGTATTCCTGCGGCGAGGCCAGTTTTATCTGCGTAGCTTGTGCGCATGCCGAACACGCCCGCGTACAGATCCTTTGCCGCTCGCTCGAGCGGGTAGAGCGTATAGCCAAGAAGCTGCTGCCAGCCGAGGGATACGGCCGAGTAAAATGGCGTCGTCCCGAAGCGTGCATCTTTTGCGGAAAAGGTTGCGACAAGAAGTATCGCGAGCACGATTCCGAGAGCCAATAACGGGAGCGTCTTTTTGAGAGAGATGTCGATGTACATAGTTCGATGGTGTTACCTGGTGCCCCAGCGTGAATCACGAATAGTGAAGACTGCCCAGGGAAGCTGCCACATCAGGATCACTGTGTTGAACCAGAAATTGAATATTGCGAGGAGCCAGGATCGAGGGCCCACCTGGATACGATAAAAGAGGCCATGCAAGAACAGCATGAGAAGGAGACCTGCAAGGTAAATATACGGAAGCTGACCGGCGGTCATCGGGTGCCAGATCATCGCTCTGATGAATACGATGGGTGAGGCGAATGCGAGGAAGACATACGAATAAAATGAGATCGCTGCGACCGGATGCTTCTTCCACATGAATCCTGAGGCGATGAAAGTCTCTCGTATCCAGGATTTCTTCCAGCGCTGCTGCTGCTTCACGTACTTCGAGAACGATGCAGGTACGACGGTATACGCTTTCGCGCGCTCTGAGTACACCGCACGATATTTTCGGATCATAAAGTTCGTCAGCGATCGATCGTCGCCGAATGTACACTCTTCTCCGAGGAATTTCTGGTGCAGCCAATCGTCTATGAATTCCATCAGGTACGCCCGGCGGTATGCAGAGCAACATCCGGGGCAGCACGTGACAGTGCCGAAGACGGATTCCGCCGCCTTATAGACCTTGAATGCTATGTAGTATCGGATCGCCTGCATTTGCGTGAGCAAGTTCTCATTCCTGTTGTAGACATCGGTGTGGCCCGATACTGCGCCCACCGATGGATCGGAAAAGTATTTAGTGAGATGCGTCACTGATTCCGGCTCGATAAAGCTATCGGAGTCGATGAATATGACAATATCGTGCGTCGCTCGCTTCACGCCCTCGGCCATGCCGTGTCTTTTCCCGCGATTCTCGTTCCAGTCGACCACCTCCACGCGGTGCACCTTCGATTCGATGTCTGCTGCTGCGGCTCGCATTTGAACGAGCGTATTGTCTGTCGAGCCGTCGTTGATCGCGATCACTTCGATCTTCTCGCGCGGGTACTCGACCTCGCCAAAACGCCGTATCGTCTCGGCAATATTGTCCTCCTCGTTCTTTGCGGGAACGACGAAGGTCACTGTCGGGACGTACGCAGGATCGTACGGTACCGGTTTGCGGAGGTATGCGAGCAGAAATCTCGAAAGAATGTAGCTCGTGATCAAGAGCGAATAGAAGCCAAAGAAGAGCTTGTTCGTGAGTGATTCCCAAGAGACTACTTTTAGTACTAGGATCAGATAGATCACGCCGAAGAACATGAACCATGCGCCGGCATCGCCGACTATGCGCTCCGACGCGTCGCGAAGACCCGCGTGAAGTCGCGAGATGATATTTCTCTTGTTCGATGTTCGTTCGTGGTGCTCCATATATGTGCTAGCGGCCGATGCCGCGGTATGAGATCCGGCTCGCGCGGAAGGAATCCTTGTCGAGGCAGTTGCGCCCGTCGATGACGATGCGGATCCCGCGGGTCTCGAGATCAGAAGGCGAGAGTCGAGTAAATTCATCGTGTGCAGTCGCTACCACCACAGCATCAGCACCTTCAAGCGCCTCTTCGATCGAACGTACGGTGGATTCATGGCGAACGTATGGGTCATAGACACGCACCTCAGCTCCGGACTTTTCCAAGACGTCGCGAATAACAAGCGCTGGACTCTCGCGCATATCAGGGACATTCGACTTGTATGCGAGACCAAGCAGCGCGATCTTCGCACTCGACAGCCGCTTGCGCTGGCCGCGGAGTTCATCCTCAAGCAATCGCACGGTGAAATGCGGCATGCCATTGTTGATGCGGCGCGCTGTGACGAGGAAGCGATGATCGAAGCCATTCTCGTGCCCGTAGCGAATGAGATAGTACGGGTCTACGGGTATGCAGTGGCCGCCGACGCCGCAGCCGGGGAAGTGCGCCATGAAACTGAACGGCTTCGTCGATGCGCCACGAATGACGTTCACAATGTCGATGCCAGCTTTATCGAATGACATAGCGAGCTCGTTTACGAAAGCTATGTTGATATCTCGAAACGCGTTCTCGACCATCTTCACGGCTTCCGCCTCCTTGATGTTGGACATCGGGAATATTTCTGCGTCTATCAGATTCGAGTAGAGTTCCACGGCAGCCGATAGACTCTCCTGATCTCTTCCGCCGATCACGCGCGGAATGCTGCGCACATCCCATCGCTGATCGCCCGGGTTTATCCTCTCCGGGCAGTGAGCAAAAAGGAAATCTTCGCGGCTGATCCTCGATGTTTTCTCTAGTATGGGTAGCGCTACTTTCTCACAGACGCCTGGATTTACGGTGGATTCGACCACGACCAGGGCGCCACGACGCATGTTGCGGCCTACGATTCGGGCGGCACCCTCCAGGGGTCTGAGGTCCGGGGTGTGGCCATCGGAAACAGGCGTCGGCACACAGATGATGAATGCGTTCGCGCGCCTAAGGTCTGTTTCGCTCGCAGTGATGTCGAGTGTTTTTGCGCTCTTGAAGGCCTTCGACTCACCGTCATTGAGAATATCTGCCTCATGCCTTTCAAGCTGTGCAACCTTTACGTCGTCAATGTCGAAGCCAATGGTCCTAAAGCCGCGAGTCGCACTGAGAATCGCGAGCGGAAGTCCGACGTAACCGAGTCCGATGATCGCAACGACGGTCGTGTCCTGAGGTTTGCGCGCACGTGATTCGCGCACGGCTGACTCCTTGATGTGTGATGGTGTCATATGATGTATGGCGATGAAAAAGCGGACGTGGCCGCTCTCTATCCCTGACGGAAGCTTCCGCAGAGGTCTTACTCAAGACCTTCAGTTCTTTCATTTCCCGCTCATCCATACAACGCGCCGGGGAGGCTGCGTGCTCAGCACTACAGCCTCCCCGGCTCACATGATTAGTATGTCGCGCTCCTGAAGCGAGCGTTGAGTGAGCAGATGCATGAGTGGTGAATTCGTGATTGATTCGGAACTGGAAAGTGTCCGCCGGGTAATCTGTTATCGCTTGTAAGGAGGGGACTCATGCCCCGGCTGGATGCCGGGGCGCCCCCGCAAGGAGCTTCAAGCTATACGGCAGTCTATACAGATGTTGGTGAATGAGAGATGAAAGCGGGACAGGTATATTGACAGAGCCCACTGTATTACGCATAGTACTGCTGGCTCAACAAAGGGAGGCGAGCGATGACCCGCTCCGAGCGTAAGCATTCTCAGCGGCTCCAGCGCGCGCTGAAAGACAAGCAACTGCACTGGTACTCAAGAAGACTTAATCTGGCGGCAAGCGCTCATCGCATGCGCAAGAAAGCCGTTTCGTGGCGCGGATTCCATGTGGGCTCCGCCGGCATCGGCGTCCGCGCGAATGGTGAGCTCGTCGAGTATACGGGCTTCAACGTGAAGCAGCAGGAAGGCCCACGGCAGCACGACGATCATTGTGCCGAGCCGCACCTTATCGCTGATGCGAAGCAAGACGGCTGTGTCGAACTTTTCGGCATCGCGACAGAAGCGCCGTATCAGGTCGACGATTTCAGTGGTCTCGATCTCGGCGTGACTACGATGTGCATTCACTGCCGCCGCATGCTGCATCGCGAATTGAAGGATCCGGAAAGTCCCGTCAAAAAGGACACGCTCCTATTCTTCGTAAATGGCGACAATAGGGAAAAGCACGTCCAGTTCACGGTCGAGCAACTTCTGCGTCTCTATAAGGACGCCGAATGACACTGGAAATCTGGCGCGGCACCTCGGTGCCGCGCTTTTCTAATTTCAGATGCAGTTGCCGCCGCTCTGGCAGCATTCATGAATCTCTTCATACGCGCTTAATGCGCGACAGTGTCTCATGTACGTACACGCGCACTCGGCGCGTGATTAGCAATTGGTCATAAGATCACTACGATATGAAGAAACATACAGTGATAATCCCGGCAATGGCGGCGGCAGTCATATTCGCCGCGGGTGCTGTCTCGGCACAGACGACGAGCGGCAACGCGGTAAACGTGACGGCCACCCCGACTACTAGTTCTATAACGCCGGGAACCGGCGTTACGCTCGGTACGCTCGCATTCACGAGCGACGCGACGGGGGTCTCGATATCCTCGTTCCCGGTCACGCTCGGAGCGACGGGCGGCGGTTCGGTGAGCAACCTCAGCAACTGCCGTCTCTACGACTCGAGCGGTACTGCGCTTACCGGCTCGGTGAATCCGACCGCGGGCTCCAACAGCTTCGCGTTTAATTCACCGCTCAACGTCGTTCAGAGCTCGGGTACCTCGACGGTATCGTTGCGCTGCGACGTCGCTTCTGCGACGCCGTCGGGCACGGCCTTCCAGCTTACCCCGGGCGTGGCGACGTACTCGACCGGCCTTAGGGTCAATCTCGACACGGCGCCGAGCGTTCCAGCAGGATCGAGCAATGTCGCACTCGCGAATATCATTCTCGACGGCACTCGCTCGGGCGGAGCTGTATCCATCAGCTCGGTCCCTGTGTCTGTGACTCCAGGTAATGGCGCCGCAGTCGGTCATCTCTCGAACTGCAAGATACGGCCGTCCCTGAGCACTGACGGTACGCTCTCGAACACCGTGATCCTCGGCGGCAGCCAGACGTTCTCACTCACCGCTCCGTACACGACGGCGGCGGGTATGCAGAACTCTCTCGCGATCGCCTGCGATGTTGCCGCTAACACTCCTGTCGGCGGCACGTTCACCATCGCGATCACTCCGAGCGCGATGTCGGCCACGAATACCAGCACTGGCGCGAGCGTTACCCCGACGACGGGTAATACGAGCGGCACGGTACTCGTGACTGCGACGGTCTCCGGCGGTACTGGGGGCACGGGTGGTACAGGCGGCACTGGTGGCTCGGGCGATGGTTCCGGCACACCAGGTGTCCCGAACACCGGCCTCGGCGGCGGCGCAGGCATGACGCTTGCACTGCTCCTGCTCTCGGCGCTTGTGGCGCTTGGCGGCACGGTTCTATTGCGCCGCGCCTAACCTAGGCAAGGCAAAACAAGAAAACGGGCCTCTATGGCCCGTTTTCTTTTGCCGTATCTGATGCACGCACTAGGTGACTTGGGTGATGGCCTCGCTGAGTTCCTTAAGTCCGATAGGTTTTGTGAGGTGCGCACTGAACCCAGCTTCGGTGGCGCGCTTCTTATCATCTGCCATGCCGTATCCGGTGAGCGCGATGATGGGTTTCTCAATGCCTCGTGCTCTGAGCATTTTCACGAGCTGATAGCCGTCGATCCGAGGCATACCCACGTCAACGAGAAGCACATCGTATTGAGATACGTCGTGCTCGAGCGCCTCTTCGCCCGAGTAGAGCGTCTCTGTAGATGAGCCGACTTTGTTGAGGAGCTTAGCGAGCGAATTAGCGGCCTGCACATTGTCATCAACGATGAGGATGCGCCGGCCTGAAGCGTTCACGACCGCGTCCTTGGGCGTCATCGTTATCTCATCATCCACAACAAGAGGCATAGTGATAGTAAATTCACTCCCAAGACCGGGGCCCTCACTTTTTGCCTCTATGCTCCCGCCATGGAGCTGCACGATCCGCTGCACCAAAAGAAGTCCGATACCAAGCCCTGTACTCGCATTATCATTGGTGTGCCCGCCTTGATAGTAGAGATCGAAAATATTGGGAAGATCCCTCGCATGTATGCCTGCGCCATTGTCGCGCACGCGTATCATCACGCTATCCGTCGATTTTTCGATGTCCACCCAGATAGAGCCCCCCGCTGGGGTGAATTTGATGGCATTACTCATTAGGTTTGAGATCGCTTGTTCGATGCGCGTCTCGTCTGCCAAAACCGTGAGCGATGCGCTCGGATACGTGAAATGGAGCGTTATGTCGGCGTTCTTCAGGAGCGCGTCACTTGCTTTCAGGGCGCGTTCGACCATGCGGCGCAGATCGACTTTGGCAGGTGTCAGCGAGATCTTCGCGTGGGTGAATCTTGTCACGTCGAGTAGGTCGTTGAGGAGCTTGGCCATGTGATCGAACTGATGTTCGATCACGTCGAGCTCTTCCCGCACATCGGCAGGGATTTCCTTTATCCTGAGGATCTCCATGGCGCTTTTGATGGGCGCGAGAGGATTGCGTAGCTCGTGTGAGAGCGAGGCAAGGAAGAGGTCCTTGGCCTCATCGCGCCTCTTAATCGCCTGGTAGAGCTGGGCATTGTCGAGCAAGACGCCGAGATGCGCGCAGAATTCGCGGAAGAATTGGAGATCGTCTTCAGAGTATGTGCGGCCAGACTCCGCGTAGGCGAGCGTCATTGCCCCAAGCCCCTTGCCGCGCGCAATGATCGGTACGACCATGACTGATTTGAGCTGCAGTTTGCGGATATCCTCCAGGTGCTCGGGAGATTTAGCGCTTGCTTGCAGCATCTCGTCCGTGACAAGCGGAATGAATTGTTCCTTCTGATCCTGTATCGAATTGTAGACGCTGGAGGGAACTTTGGGATCTGGCGGGTATTTCTTCTCAAGCTCGAAAATATAGTCGATCATCTTCTGATCTTGGTGCACGACGACGGCACGCTCGGTCTTGTTGCCGTCGAGGAGGTCCACCGCACACCAATCTGCAAGAAGCGGCACGGTGAGGCTCGCTTTTTGCGTGAGTCGCTTGCGGAAATCAGTCGTGATCGAAAGGATCTTTTCTGATTCAACGAGGAACTGCAGCTTGTCGTCCCGCGTTTTTTGTTCAGATATATCTGCCACTGAGGCAATAACGTATTGAAGATTACCGGCCTCGTCGAGAATGCGGATACACGAGACTGAGAGCCACACGTTGCGGCCATTCGCCGCCAGATACAGGTAGGGCTCGTTGTGCGTCTCGGTACCCTCGTAGGCTCGTTCAATGGGGAAGTCGCGTGGATCGATCGGTGCGCCCGTTTTGTTACGGAGTCGGTGCCTTTGCGAGAGCTTTTCGAGGGCATTGCCCACGCTCTTGTCGCTGCCGCCCGTGACGGTGGCCATGGCGGGGTTG
>CBIMKN010000022.1:0-10789 GCA_966244515.1 uncultured bacterium | reverse complement strand
GTGACGGTGGCCATGGCGGGGTTGATATAGAGGAGTTTTCGATCGGCGTCGAAGATCGCCACGCCTTGCTGAAGGGAGGAGAGCACGCCTTTGAGTATCGGAAGCATATCGGGCTGCAGGATATTAGGCGCGGGCATTAAAACAAGAATATACGCACTCGTAGATTAACGTATCATGAAGAAGCGGTTACTGTATCTTCATCTAAGCTTCCGAGGGGAGTGGGTACATTCAGACGATGAGAAAACTGATCGTGAGCCTATCCATGTGGGCATTCATTGTCTTCGTACCGGCACATATCTCCTTTGCATACACCACCGCGCAGTATCCGGGCTATCAGTATAGGAATCAATATGACGGCTACAACAATCGGCAATATCAGTTGTACTGGTGCAACGGGTACTACTCATACTCGCCGTGCCAGCAGCAGTACTACTACCCGACCTACTATTACCCGTATCCCTCCTATGGCTACTTCGATTACTACTACCCGTCTTCTATGTACAACAGCAACTATAACGGTAACTATAACTACAATTACAACTACAACATGACCGGCGGTTACTTCTGGTACTGACACTTGCGCCAGCGTAATCTGCGTGGCCTTATCTAAGACCACAGCAGCTTCGCTGCGGCTTGCGGACAATAGAGGGTGTCTGGTATATACTTGGCCTGTCGAAGCAGACATTATAAAAGTGTAGATATATACATACGTTACTTATGGTACGAAAGGCTAATCCGGCACTCCTTAAGCCGATGGATCTCTCCAGCGACCTCGAGGCCGTCGTGGGCAAGGGCCCTATGGCTCGCGGTGAGGTAGTGAAGAAGCTCTGGGAATACATCAAGAAGCACGACCTCCAGAATCCTTCCAACAAGCGCAATATCTTGGCGGACGACAAGCTCAAGGTCGTATTCGGCGGCAAGAGCGAGGTGACGATGTTCGAGATGACGAAGCTCGTCTCGGCACACCTCAAGTAAGCTGCATCTCCTGCAATGAGCCGCCGAAAGGCGGTTTTTTGCTGCCAAGCAGCTTCATGTTGTCTTCGGCGCCGCGGGATACTATGCTGTCGATCTATGAAGAAAGAACGTATCGCCGCGTTTGTTCTTGCTCTAGCGCTGTTCATCCCCGGGGCGGCCGACGCCTGGTACTACGATTACAGCTACTATCCCGTGTACTACTACGACTATTACCAGTACCAGCCTGTGTACTCCTACCAGCAGTCGACGTATTACCCGCAGTACTATCCGAACTACCAGGGGTACTCGACGCCCTCGCCGCACAATTACTCGTATCCGGTCGGCGACACTGATACGTTCGGTTACGACATATGCTACTGGGAAGGGTATGGCAGGAGCCGCTGCGACTTCAATCCGCGTCAGCCTGTATACGACTACTGGACGGGTACGTGGTACTAATCGCATTTGATTTTGCTACCATCTGCGCATGCGCCGCTTTGCAGTCGTCGAAAAAGAGATCGGCGAGACTCCGCTGATGGCATTGGAAAAATATCGTGCACGCGAATCACTCGGCGATGTGCCGATAACGTACGCAGGTCGGCTCGACCCTATGGCGAGCGGGAAGCTACTGCTGCTCATCGGCGACGAATGCAGGCGCCGTGCGCGCTACGATGGTCTCGATAAAGCATATGAATTCGAGGTGCTCTTCGGCATCAGCAGCGATACGGGCGACATTTTGGGATTGATGGAGCGCGACCAGCGTAGCCGCGCGTTCACAATTGAAGATATGCGCGCGGCGATCGCGCCGATGCGTGGTATTCATGTGCTCCCATATCCGGTTTACTCGTCCAAACCCGTCGATGGTAAACCGCTTTACATGCACGCGATAGAAAAGGGCGCTCATGCGGTGCGAACACCCGAGCGAGCAGTCCGCATTCATGCGATTCATGCGCGCGATATCCGCATGATATCTGGAGCAGACCTGCTCCAGACGGTTGAAGAGCGGATTCAGCGGCTGCGAGTCGACGCGAATGATACAAATCCGCATAAAGATTTTCGACGCGACGATGTGATAGCGCGCTGGCGCAAAAGTATAGAGGCACGCGACTCGTACGCGATCGCGCGGGTGTCGGCGATCGTGTCGAGCGGTACCTACATTCGATCTCTCGCGCCACTGATCGGTGAGCGCCTTGGCACGACAGCGCTCGCGTTCTCGATTCATCGCAGCACGATCGGCCGCTATATTGGCGCATTCGGCAGAGGATTCTGGGCGAAGACGTATAAGTAGTTTGCTATACTTTTGGCATGGACGTACTTATCGCTTTCGCCAATGGATTGATGCATTTCGTGCTGCAGTTCGTCACGCTGATCATCAACTTCTTCATATACATCTTGTCCTTCTTGCTGTCGCTCTTGCAGCAACTCCTCAGCGCAATCGTCTAGCGCGCTGGCACATCGAATACTGACCGCGGTACTTTCTCGCTCGCTATATACCTGGCGATGGTGCGACCTCCGTAGATTGAAGGGAGGATGCCAATCCCATTGCATCCGAGATTATAGAGAAGCACGGGATTTTTCGGCTCGGGACCGATGAGGCGCACGCGATTGCGCGTATAGCCCATGAGCCCATGCCACGTGAATATGTATTCGATCTTCCTGTTGGGTTCGAGTTCGTAGACCTTTCTCACAAATTCATCGATCTGCGATTCGGCGCTGTCAGGGAATTCTAGTTCTGGATCGTAGGTGTCTCCCTCTTGCGTGTCAGCAACAGGACCGCCGATCGAGATGAGATTGTGCTGCTGACCCTTTTCGTATTCATAGGGTCTTCGCGTCAGGTAAAAGTAGTCGCTCTCAGAGCTTGCGATAGGGTTCGTATAATAACTTATTGCAATCGAAGGCTTGTTCATATTCTCCAAATAGCCCGACATGTAGGCAATTTTGCCGTCGACAAGATGATGAAATTTCGCATCGATCTCGAGCCCAGCTTCGTTGATGATGTGGATGGTCTCGAATCCGTTGGTGCACAAGACGACGCGTCCCGCATCGATCACATGCGAATCGGCATCGAGGACCGCATGTTCTTTGTGCAGGATGACCTTGTGAACGGGCGTGTGCTCGTAGAGATTGAATCGATCAGGGTAGCGCTTGAGGAGATAGAGTACGACTTCCTGGCAAAAAAGCGCGCTGTTGACGACGCCTTTTTGATACGAGATCGCTGCGATGAAGCCCGGCATCTTTGTCTCCAGTCGGTCATTGATAGTTGATTGGGGAACTACGGTGTAGATACCCTCGTATTCGGGCGGAATTGCCTTTACGAATGCGGCGTCCTCCGAAATGGCAAGAGATCTGCTCTCGACACCCGCTTCTCTGCGTAGGCGATTTGCTTCGAGGTGCCACTTTACTTGCTGGAAACTCACAAGCCCGCCATGACCGATGAACCGAGGGAAGGGGATGGATAGACCAGCGTCCGTATACATCTCATCGATCAGCTCCCACGCGCTCACGATGGCTTTTTCAGCCTCAGCTGCCCTTTGCAGACCGAACTCCCGCGCGAGCGACGCGAAGCCCCGCTCGAAATAACTGACGACTTGGCCAGCATTGTGGCCCGTAGCGCCGTGTGCGAGCTTGTGCCGCTCCACCAATACGACGCGCTTGTCGGTATATTTCAAGGTGAAGAATGCCGATGCGATCCCAGCTATACCGGCACCCACGATAGCGACGTCCGTCGAGACATCTTTTGTGATGCGCGTGTGAGGCCGCTCGTGATTGAGCTGATGGATCCATGGCGAGACATTCTTCTTCATCGGTATGCATTATACAGCGCCGCATTCACCGTTTCTTAATTGCACTTCGCATACTCTGGAATAGTTATCGGCATAACTCATGCACGTATGACATTGGAAGATTACATTCGAGACCAGGAGCGTAAGGCAGCGGCTAAAACCGATGAGATCAAATCGTCGGCGCACGACGCGTGGGAAGAGACAAAAGAAGCTGGTCGCGACGCGGCTGATGCGCTCAATGGCTAACACGCAGACAAGCTTCAATGAAAACGCCGCTCTATGCGGCGTTTTCGTTATTGCTTAGGGTACCACTTGGCGAGTACCACCTCGATGTTCGGGTCGCCGTCATTCACCAGCTGCTTAAAGCGTTCGACATCGCTGAGGCCATCGGGAGTACGGTAGTGGTATGGATACACAATGCGTGGCTTGAAATCGAGTACCGCTTCGGCCGCCTCTTCTACGCTCATGGTGTACGGGAGATTCATGGGCACGAAGGCAATATCTATGTCGCGCATCGCTCTGAGCTCTGGCGTGCCCGCCGTGTCTCCAGCGATCAGCACGCGATACCCGCCTTTTTCGAGTAGGTATCCATTGCCGCGTCCCTTCGTATGTTTGTCTGCGTTGTCTGCGTCGGGGAGAGTGTACATTGGTGTGGCAGTGATCGCGATGCCGCCCTGCGTCGTCGTACTTCCGTTGGCGAGAATGATCGTCGAGGATTTCAAGTCGTCGGGCAGCTGGTCCTGCACGGCCTGCGGGACGACGAGCGCAGACGTGCCGCGTACCGCCGAGAGCGTGCTTGTAGAAAAATGATCGCCATGAATATCAGTGACGAGCACGATGGACGCGGCTGGCTGACCCGAAAACGCTTCAGCACCGCCGGTCGGATCGAAGTAGATGACTTGATCGCCCCACACGAGAATACCGGTCGCGTGTTCGATGGGAATAACCGTGATAGGGGAGCTTGAGCCTGTTTGTGGATTTTCCATAATGATTCGATTCTTATAGCTGCCGTTAGTAAGCGCGTAATATGCTGCCGCGAGCACGACAAGCGCCGCAAGCATCGCGAATAGTGCCTTCATATAGGTATGTATTCTACAGAACCAGTGAGCCTTCTGTGAAGGCCCATAGGAAAAGTTCACTTGTCCTACCGATGCGTCGGTAGATACTGCATGCCAGCGATTGACGCAGCGCGCTTTATTAGCTAAGATACTTAGGTATTATGGACCGCCGGAAGGACATAGAGGAACTGCTTGATACGAGCCAGCAGATGCGCCGCAAATTCTCATCTCTCAGCAAGGTCGGGCACGATGGCATCACATCGTCGCAATGGCTTGTGATAGGTCACATCTTTAGGAACGAGGAATGCACAACCAAAGACGTAGCGAATGCGCTTGGAATGACGGGGAGTGCGGTGACCCAGCTTCTCAATGGTCTAGTCGCAAAAGGGCTCGTGATCAGGAAAAGGGATGAACGCGACCGCAGGGCGCTGAAGCTCGCGCTATCGACCACGAGCAAGAAAAAAGTGCAGCGTCTCAAGCAGATGCGCCTCGACGCGCTCTTGCATGCATTTAAAGCGCTCACTGACGAGGAGTTTGAGCACTATATCGAACTTAACAGGAAAGTGATCGCATCACTTAAGAAATAGTCGGATATGAAGAACAATAAATTCGCCATACTCGGCGGCGTGATTCTGGGCATGCTGCTCTCTGCGCTCGACCAGACGATCGTATCGACCGCAATGCCGCAGATCGTGGGAGAGCTCAATGGACTTTCCCATCTTACGTGGGTCTTCACGTCCTACATGCTCGCTTCCACCATTGCTGTACCCATCTACGGAAAGCTATCCGACATATTCGGCCGCCGTGGTTTTTACCTGCTCGGTATTGCCATCTTTCTTGTCGGTTCAGCGCTCTCAGGTCTTGCGAACAGCATGTTCTGGCTCATCGTATTCCGCGGCCTGCAAGGAATCGGCGGAGGTGCGATCATGGTGAACTCGCTCGCGATCATCGGAGATGTGTTCCCGCCAGAGGAACGGGGTCGCTGGCAAGGTCTCATCGGAGGCGTTTTCGGCCTCGCTTCAGTAGCGGGACCGCTGCTCGGCGGATTCATATCCGATAACTTCTCGTGGAGGTGGATCTTCTACATCAACATCCCGCTCGGCATAGTCGCGATGGCAGTCTTGGCTATAGCACTGCCGAAGATCGCGGCGGATACGCGTCATCGCAGCATCGATTATTGGGGCGCAGCGCTCCTGACGAGCACGCTCGTACCGTTTCTTCTCGCGCTCGTGTGGGGAGGCAGTGAATACGCCTGGGACTCGGTCACGATTTTCGCGCTTCTCGGATGGGCGATCGGATCGCTCCTCTTGTTCATAGCGATAGAGTTCCGAGCCAAGGAACCAATCCTATCGATGGATCTCTTTACGAACCGTGCATTCCTCGTATCTGTCGCTGCGATCTTCATCACGGCGATGGGCATGTTCGGAGCCATCATATATATCCCGATCTTTGCGCAAGGTGTGATCGGGATTTCTGCGACGCACTCGGGGCTCATTCTCACGCCGCTCATGCTCTCGCTCGTAGCTGCATCCGCCGTGACCGGCCAGATAATTTCGCGCACCGGATCATACAAATGGCTCGCCGTCACTGGGCTTGTACTGACCACGATCGGCCTCTACTGGTTTTCCTCGATAAGTGTCGATACGAGCAATGTGATGCTGAGCGCGCGCATGATCGTGCTCGGACTGGGCCTTGGCATGACGATGCCGATATTTACGCTTGTGGTGCAGAGCGCCTTTAGCAGGGACCGTATCGGCGAAGTCACTGCAGGCACGCAGCTCTTCCGCTCGGTCGGCGGTACGGTGGGTACTGCGATATTCGGCGGCGTAATGAATGCAGGCCTCACAAGCAGACTGCAGGGTATAGAGGGGCATCCATTCGTGAGCGCGGTTACCGCCATCGATCCCAGCTCGCCGTTCACACACGTCGACAACAACACCGTCCAGTCGATACTCAATCCGGACGTGCAGGCGCAGATCACAGCAGCTGTAGCGCAGGCGCCTGCCGATGTTCAGTCACAGTTCTTGGCGAGTTTCCATGATTTCGTGGAGATCGTAAAGGTCGCATTCACGCAATCTGTTGATCATGTCTATATCGTAAGCACGCTTTTGACGAGCCTCGCGCTTATCATAGTGCTGTTCTTGCCGCAGATTGAAATACGCCGCAGCAAGCGGCCAGTGCTCGAGGAGGTAGGTGTCGAACTCGAAGAAGAAATGGGTCTCGACGATCCCGATGAGATCGAAAGAGCGGAAAAAGCGGCGCGATAGGCGTAGTTGCCTTATTGATCGTCCGAAAGCGAGTAGATGATGGTTCCCTCAATTTTCCTGACTCGTGAATGATCAAGAAGCTCCTTATGGGCTGCGCTGACCGGGCGATCCAGATTGGCTGGCAGTGCCGCCCCCTCTGCGTAGAAGCAGAGATACGTCTTACCGTCGAGCTCGATAAGCGATACGGTCTCCTCGGTCAGTCCCTCTTCCTTGAGCGAGGCGATCGCCTCTGCGTATTCGCTCGACATGAGCCGCGCGCCCCACTCTCTCCACTTATGTGCATGTTCCGCCCGTATCTCGATCAGTCCCATTTTTCTGATTTTGTTCGGCTCCATGGAGCAATTATGCAACGCATTGCCAAGAAGTACACTGGTGGTACTGTGGCCGCAGGAGCAGGCATGCCGCCTGGCTCAGCATAGAGAAGGAACCCCACGCCATGAACTTGGTAGACGTAGTACGGCGGGATCTCCCGCTCACGGCGGCCCACTGGGCTCGCCTCAAAGCCATCGACAATCACGACTTCTCCGGCGTGCGCCGCAAGGTGCGCGAAGATGCGAAGAAGCTCGGCAAGACCATCGACGACGAAGAGCTCGACGCCGGCATTCTGGCGCTCAAGCAGTACTACGCGATCGCGCTGCTCGACGGCCTCAACATGCACGCCGTCTCGGACCGCGTCGACCCGTACTGGCACGCGCATATCCTGCACACGCAGGATTACGTCGACTTCTGCGACACGGTTGTCGGCTGCTACATGCACCACAACCCGCTCGACCACGGTCGCAAGAACGACGTCGCCTTCGTGAAGGATCTGTACCACTTCACCCTGGCGCGCTACAACCAGTGCTTCCTGCATGTCGACCAGCGCTTCCATCCGGCGGCGCCGAGCGACGACGAGATCGTCTGCACCCATGCGGGCGACATCTACCCGATCGGGCCGCTCGCGCTCTTCGCCAAGGAGGTGAGCGCGCAGGCGCCGGCCGGCTGGTCTGCGTAATCTTCGCTCTCGAGGAAAGGACATCGCCATGAACTGTCAGAACACCGCCCGTAAATGCGGGCAGCGAACTGCGTCGGGCGGTGATCACTCTCCCGACGCGATGATGCATGCGTACCGCGCCCTCGCAAAGGGCGCGGAGTATGCAGCGGGCGAGCGCGAGAAGCTCATGAGCGTTCTCCTCAAAGGGACGAACGCCGCATGGGCATGGTTCGCGCTACGCAATCTGCGCACGCTGACTGAGCTAGAGAGGACAGAACTGATCCGCATCGTTCTCAAGGTGGGCGACGGCGAGATCACGGTTTGGTGCCTCGAAGAGCACGGTCTCACGGACGCGCAAAGAAACATGCTAAAGAGCGCGATTCTGAGCACGAAGCTCGGATCGCTCGCGCACATGGCACTCGATCGCGTGAGCGATCTGACGACTGCGCAGCGCTCACGGCTCGAGAAGATCGCCTCCGGCATGGATCCCGACGCATGAACGATAACCGCCGCCGCCCCGGTCAAAGGGCGGCTTTTTGTTTATGTGTATATAAAAAGAACTCCTTTCGACGTCTTTTCACATCCCCTCCGCGGGTAGGATTCGGTCACGAATAATTTGCTCCGCAAATTTTCGCGACCCCGGCTCGCACCGATGCTCGGTGCTGCGCCCTTCGAATCCTACCGACAGAGTGAATCAGTAAGGCCCCAACGCTCGCGCGTCAGGGCCGTAACTGCTTCAGGCTCCACGTTGTAGACGACGTTAGAACCTATTTCCAGCAGAATAGTGCGTACGTGTACATCCCAGAATACTCTCTCGTTTAGTCAGTTCTCATCTCGCGTATTCTTTGTAGACACTCCATTGCGGGTCTTTTTCAGCATAGAACTGGATATTTAGCAAAGGAAAAGCTTTCTCTAAATCCTCGTGAAGTGTCTTGAAATCAACATTTTCTTTCGTGTAGAAAACAAATTCTTTGAACTGATTTCCATCTAAGCTAGATATCGTCAGAACTTCAACGCCCGACTCATCTTTACTCAGTTTCTCTGAAATCGCATCTTCCAGTGCATCGAGGGCGGCGTTGGAGTCCTGCACTGAAGTGACGGGAACGGCAACCCCGACTCTGACGGGGTAATCAGGATGACCAGCTGCCTCTTTTATACCTTGGTTAAAGCGGAGTAGCGTATAGTTTTGCCCCTTCGTACCAGCTTCCGCCAACGTCCAAGTGTCGGTTGGATATTCGCTTATTGCTTTGTAGCTCTTTTTCCAAAACATACTTTGACTAAGAAACAGGAACGATAAGCTCAGAAATACAAGAGGAGCTATAACCAACCATTTCCTCATAAGCTAAGTATACCTCCATAAGGTTGCAGCTTCAGTAACCTGCTGCCTTTCGAGCAGCGCTGATTTCTTCTAGAGTGACAGGTGCGTTCTTATCTGAAATCTCGTAAAACTTTATTGCTACACCTTGGTATTCGGGTTCGTATGTCTGCACATTATCTAGTCCCATCGGGTAAACGATGTGCAGTTCGTTCTCGTTTTCCCACTCCAGTGCAGCATTATTGTTTCCACCACCGTACGTACTAAAAACAATGTGACCGTCTACCTCAACATTCTGTGTAAAGCCGACCGTTGCTCCTCCGCAAGAGTAGAAATACCGATAAGCGACGTGAGTACCGTTCGGCGACGCTACGTAGTATGAGCCGCTTTGCGGGCAGTCAGGAAATGCGTAACCAAGCAATAGATACACAATGAACATACCCACCAGTGTCCACGGCAGTGTTACGTTCGAGAGGAATCTACGGATGTTCATAAAATCAGGTAAAGAAAGCAAGTACTCCTCCTACAGCAGCTATGAGTACTACTAACGACCAAAGTGCCACGTTCGCCCAGAATTTGTAGGGGTTCTTTCTGCGCTCATAAGTAGCGATAACGAACTCACCTTTACGAAGTTCAATTGTGCCGCTTTTTATTGCTTTGCCAATATACAAGACCAAACCGAGAGCGGTCAGCAGGATAATAAAACCAAAGAACTCGTTGTTCATATGTTGGGTTCAGATTTTTTTCTCCAGTAATACAATTCGGTACGGTCATCTGGATAGGTTTGTCCGTAATCTTTACCTTCTTCCGGAACTTCAATTTTATCTACATTGAGGTCTAGCGGTCGCCATTCGGGGTCGCGAGCATATTTAGTCCGCGCATCCGATAGCGTGACGTCTTTCTGTGCGTCAATCAGCGGTTTATTTGCACCTGCCATCGTAGGAAATCGTAGTTGCGACTCGTCCTCCTCCCAACCACACACGGGACAAATCTCATATGTACCAAAGTCGCTGAAAACCAAGTACCCACAACAAGGACAGGGGTAGGATTGTTTCTCTTCCATTTCTCAAGTATAGCCGATAGCGCCACAGTATTGCTACGCAGTCCAGCGAGGCATAAACTGTAAATACCGTGGCAAAAAAAGACCCTAGAGTATCGTTCAGTGAGTATTTCGGAGTCGAAAAAAAGAAGCTTGAAAAGGCGGACTTTTTCAATATATCCCTCATTTCGGACGTGCCTCTTTTTATAGACCCGTTCCACCTGTTTTACAGCGAGCGGAAGGAGTATGAAGCGCTCCACGACGAGATAATCAAGTATCTTTCCTTCCTGCGGGATTACTCTGTGGGTCTCGGAGGTGGCACTTTCGTGCCTTCTCGTCCTACTGGGCTCCGCGGGTAGGATTCGAACCTACGAACAACCCGTTAACAGCGGGCCGCTCT
>CBIMKN010000021.1:0-11168 GCA_966244515.1 uncultured bacterium | reverse complement strand
CGAATTTATCGTTGATCGCCGTGAGAACACCCTTCGTCCTATCGATCACGATCAATGCGAAAGACGGCACAAGTGTCGCGTCGAGATATGCCGTCAGCGATGCATTGGCGTATGCATTAAAAAGCCCGTCGAGATTCGATTTATCGAAGCCCTTATAGAGAAATTCGATGCCATTACGAGCTTCAGACGCAAAGTCATGACCCGGCAATGTCTCAATATCAGAGTCAACTTTCACTACAAGACTCATATATGCATCGCGTCTACAAGTTTGCCAATAAGTACCGACAGATCGTGATTCGCTCTAACGTAATCTCGCATAGCCTGACCGTCTTCGACTGAAGCTTTCTCGATCGCATCCGCGATCGAGGACGGTGACAGTTCGTGAACGAATAGATGAGCTGGCACGACGTTCTGGAACGCCTCATTTGAGGCTACGATCGCTAGTCCTGCGGCGCCTGCTTCAAGCACTGCTTTGTCTATACTGCCAGTCGAACTCAGGTTCAAGAACACGGTAGAACAGCTCAAGTGCTCAGGGATCTGGTCGTGCGAAACGGGGCCCAAATAATGCACGTGATCGCGAAAAGGTAACTCGGCGATGCGCTCCTGCATGCGACGTTCGTATTCTACGTCCTCGTCCTGAACGGGCCCACCGATGGCGGTAAACTCAAACTCTCTGCCTCTTCTGTGTAGCTCCTCTAAACCAGATAGCATTTCCAAAAGTCGTTTCGATTTGGATATGCGGCCCGTTGTGATGATCTTAATCGTATCGGGCGAATCCGTCCGGCGCACAGCAGTAAAACTGCTGAGATCTATGCCATGACCCATGATGTGAACATGAGGCAATGCAAGTCGGAAGCTCTCTTTCGAGGCGGTATATACGTCGTCAACTATCCTCGCGGCTATCCTTAGTTTCAAATCGGTACTGCGATGGACGTACCACAGAGCCACTCGTTTCCCCCACATTTTCCAGAGAGGCCCCGCGAGCAGCACGTACTCCGGATTCATGTGTACGAACACCGCATCGTAATCGCGGCGCAACTTCCAGATATATGAGTAGAATCGCCATAGATACGCAAGTCTAGATGCGCCCGACTCTTTGCCGAGCGAGTGGATCCTGACATTGCCCGGCAGATCGTGAAGGCCCTCCTTGAGACAAATGACTTCAAGATCAGCAAATTTCGAGAACTCTTCAAGCCAGCGATGGAAGAAACCGAGGACGGGGTCGTTCTTATCGACTATCTGCGTGATGATCAGTAGACGCATACTATCTAGTGTACGGGATGCTCAGAAGTTCCATAAACCGCATTCCGAGTTCCTTCACTTTGCCCGAGGCTCCCCGCCCTCCCTCGCAAGCATCTCGATGACCGATGGCACGACGGACGATAGCGCATGCTCGCGGCGAACATACGCGCGAGACAGTGCGCGGATATTCTCCCGCTTCTCCTCCGAGAGCGAGAGAGCTGCTCGGATCGCCTTGGCGAGATTTTCTTTCGTCGGCGATTCCACGAACAATCGGGGGTCGATCAGGTCGCGAACTTCTTTCTCCGACGTGATCACGATACATCCTGCAGCCATCGCCTCATAAAGAGTCTTCTTAGATCCGTGCGCGGAGCCCGCGTGCACGAAGATCTCGTGATTCGCGTATGCGGCCGGCGTTTTGTCGTGTAGTACGCTGCCTTTGTAGACGAGCGCATTGTCCCGCTCAAGCTGAGAGAATTTCGACCTCAGGGACGCCGCGTAATCCACGTCGCCATGCCGCGGCTCGCCGTACATGTCGAGCGTGAGGTTACGAACATTCTCCCTCACGTCGGCGAATGCACCGATGATCTCGTCGAGGTGCTTGTGACGACTGATACGGCCAAGGAAAAGGAGCGACTCTTTTGGCGCGCTACGATCGAGCCTGTACATATCGGCTTCTATGCCCATCGGCACATTTCGTGCGTGAGCAAACTTTCGTGCGAATGATTCAGGATTCGAGTAGAAGACAATATCGGAAAGGCTGATAGCGATACGTGCAAAGAGAGGCGCGACATGATCGTTGTGCCAGAATCCAACGCGTTTTCCCAAAAGTCGCCACAACAAACCTCCGACGAGCGCAAACTCCGAGCTCTGGTGCACGAGAACGCAATCATATTCGTTGCGAAGCCGCCACGCGTATCGAATAAGTCTCGCAGAATAGAGGAATCTTTTGAAGAACCTGCTCGTCGATCGCATTGCTTCCTTGCCGAGCGAATGCTCTTTCACATTCGGCGGAAGGCCGCGTTCGCCGTAGCCGAGGCAGAGAACGTGCACCTGATACGCGTGCCGCGCGAACTCCTTCACCCAGCCATGGAAGTACCCCAAGATGGGATCGTTCTTATCGAGCGCCTCAGTGCAAATAAGCACGCGCACATCGCCTCGCACTGAACTGACCTGAGGCATTGCGACCTTTTCTGTCGGCACCTCAAGTACCTGTGGTCCATAGACTCCCGAAAGCAAGTCGAGATCTTTGCCCGTACCCTTCAAGAGTTCGATGTTCTTGCGCTCCATAGCCTCGAAGAGCGCGGTACCGGCCTCGTTGCCGATCTTGTCCGCATATTCTGCGCGGAGCGCGGCGACATCCTTGATAAAGCAGTGTCCTCCTGCGCCGCGGCCGCTCTTGTGTATCGGCCTCGCATATCGATTGCTGACGAGCGGATCAGCCTCCATTGCCCTCCGGATCATGTTCCAATTGCAGCCGTGGTGATTCGCGAGGTCGAACATGAGATTGAAGAACATGATCTGCGCATATCCGCTCCCGTTGTGCGAATACTTGATGATCTCCGCTTCGGTGCTCGAGCAGGTTTGGGAAAAGGGCGCTTTCGGCAGGATCTCGTGCAGCTGTTCAGCGATCTTCTTTTGTTTCGGCGTATCTTCGGTGATGCCGACGATATTCATAAATGGGTGTGCGGCGTCGTGCGCAGCAGTCGCCTCGCTGAGGAACTCTGGCGAATACAGCACTGTTTTGTCCTGATACTCGGACTGCAAGATCTTCGCAGTGCCCGGCACGATGGTTGATTTTACGACGGCGGTCTTCCCCTTCCCCACAAGCGCTATGGCCGAGCGGACAATCGAGTAATCGAAGCCTGCGGGGGTCGTCGGAGTAGGGACGGCGATAAAGACAAAATCGCACTCTTTTATCTTGTCCCTATTGCGCACATAGGGTTCTTCGAGCGCATAGCGCACGACATCGTGACCGCGACGTTCGAAGTCATCGGCATAGTTCTTGCCGATAAATCCTTGCCCGATGAATCCAATGAGAGGTCGTTTCATGCAGCTTTCCGCGCATTATGCCCGGGCGCATAGGGCGCCGCAAGAACGCGGCTATTGGACTGTTTTAATAGGACCGCGTGCTTCGAAAATGAGCAGGAATGAGAACAACCCCGGGAACACCGCGTCCAGAAAAGCGAATCGGCCAAAGGGCAGGAAGTGGACCTCGCGGAAACGCTGTCTGAGTAGACCCTCCATTTCTCGGCGGCTGAAGTGATTGATGTGCGTCGGATCCTGAAGCGGTGTGTTCTTTTTGCGGCCCAGAAACAGCCGTATCCTATTTTTCAAAGTGAATGCATTCGGGACGGTGCCGAGCAGCACGCCTTCAGGCTTCAAGACCCGCGCAGCTTTATCAAGAACTTTGTTCGGAAAATACACGTGCTCTATAACCTCGCCTGCTACCACGACGTCGAAGCTGTTCGATTCCAGCGGCCAGTCACCGCTTAGATCAAAGTGCATCGTCTCGATGCCAAGATTCTTTTTTGCTGTCTCAAGCGCTTTCGTATCGATATCGACGCCGAGCACTTCATTGCCTTCGCAATACGTCGCCGTGAGCATGCCGTCTCGGCATCCTATGTCGAGCACTTTTTTACCCGTCCCGATGCGCTCTGCGAGGAAGTTGCCCCTGACGCCCTTGAAGATCGTCAAGCCATAACGGTTGCCGCTTTCATGGTGATGCCTATAGACCGTCTCAAGAGAACTCATAGCTTATCGAGCGATAGTACCACGCTCGGACACTGCACGGGCGCTTGAAAAAAGAGTGTCTGCATATACGCGCACGTATTCGTCGAAGCTTGGATAGGTCGGGATGCGAAGCTCAGCAGTCGACGGACCGACTTCGAACCATCGCTTGAGCGCGTCGGCATAATCTCCTTCCGCAATAAGCGCGCCAGCTTCACGCGCGATACCGACATCAGTGGAGAGGACCGGTTTCCCTGCCGCGAGAGCCTCGACGATCACAAGGCCGTACCCCTCGTAACGTGAGGTCACCACCACCAGATCTGCAATGGAGTAGAAGGGCATAGCAGGCATCGTACCCTCGAAGAACACTCGATCGTGCACGCCGCACTCCTGCGCGAGGAGCTCGAGCTGCGCGCGCATGCTGCCGCTTCCTACCATGATGAGACATGCATCTGCAGGAGCTGCCGCGGCGAATGCCTCTATCGCGAGTGATGGATTTTTCTCAGATTCGAGTCTCCCCACATAGAGCAGTCGTTTTCGGAATGTACTGAAACGCGCGCTGAGCGCGGGGTCTGGCACCATCCCCCGGATCGCAGTGGTATCAACGAAGATCGGAAGCACGTCGATAGGGGCGGCAATATGTAGCTGCATCTCTATCGATCTCTTCACACGCTCCGACACGACGCGTATCCGCGCAGCTCGCCGCAATACATATCTCGCGATGAGCACGCGTATCCTGTTCGTCAGAGAATGCGATGCATATTCAGGCACAAGGAAATCTGTATGCACTTGGACGTGGAGAGGTTTTTGAACGAACCGCGATATCACCAAGGCCGCAAGTCCGCCCTCGAACGGATCCTGCGTAGTGACGAGGTCTGGCCACGGGAGCTTGCTTGCGATGAAAATGGCGTCGAATCCATAGAGGAGTCTCGACAGCGATCTTGTCGGATGAGTGTGAAGGGCCCCGTCTTGAAGAGGCTCGAACCCATCTGTGGTGCGCGAGAATCCGATGATATCGAGCGCACCGAGCGCCTCGGCGTACGCTTTTTGCCTCGCATACGCGGGTGATCCTTCCACCAGGACGCCGCGCTTAGACCGATCCGACCCTATCTGGAGAACTCTCATACGATCTTGCTCGCTATACCAATGAATTCCTTCGCAATAGCGTCGTATCCCCTCACGTTCGTGAACGCACGCATCCTATCTTTGAGAGCCGCGTATGTGGCATCATCGGCCAGCTGCTCTACGCCCCGCGCCATATCGTCCTCGTCGAGCGGATCTACGAAGACGCCGAAACCGTTCAATAAATCCGCATACCCAGAATACTTCGTAAGCAAAAATGGCTTGCCGTATCGCAGCGCTTCAAGAACGGTATTCGGCGAGACTTCCGAGAGCGAAGGCACCACGACCGCATAGCACGTCCGCATGCGAGACATGAGTTCATCGTGCGGTATGATCCCCTCCTCGAGCTGGATCGAGGAATCTTTCTCCTTCGCGCGATTGAACGCTCGCCGGAATGCGTCTGCATTCTTGAGCGCGATTTGCCGGCCGAACATCAGGAAGTTCTTGCTCTCTGCCGCTGCGGCACTCTCTCGCGCAGGAATGGAATTCTCGATCACTGCCGTCATCTCGCTAGGCAGCTCATATGCAGCGACCCACATATCTCTGAGCCATGCGGTGCTAAACACAGCTACGCCTTGCCTTAGAACCCATGCGGTCATTCGCCTCACTATTCGCTCCTTCGTACTCAGCGGCAGATTTTGAGCATAAAAATCTGGCAACGGCACCATGTCGTGCGTACGCTCAACGTACTGCTCCCAGAGAAAATCGCCCCCTATACGGATGATGAGCGGTTTTCTCAGGATCAGGCACGCGACAGCAGCGGGCAGCCCCACAGAATACGTATCGAATGCGATCACAACATCCGCATGCGTGGCTCGCAGGAGAAGTTTGATGGCATATAGCACATGCCGGATCCCTGATGGGAATTTCTTTATCTGTCCGTACGTCACGACTCGTACGCTATGCCCGCTCTCTTCGATCGCACCCTTCAATTTCTCAGCGTATATGGAGGGACCTCCGACCTCAGGAGGATAGATGCCCGCCGCGAAGCAGAAGTTCATGTGGGTAACAGTAACGCAAAGGGAAAGGGCGCGCGAGCTTGGCTCGAGCGCCCCCCGTATTCAAATAGGCATGCGGTCTAGTTCATGATCTCCTTCGGGATCTTGGAAGGATGGAACGGATACGAGGGTAAGACACGCACCCCCATACTCATCTCCACCGCCTCCGCAGTGAGCCTGAACAGGCGGTTCGCATGCGCGATCCCAATGATCATGAGACCGAGCATGGTCAAGCCAGGGTTGTTCATGGGATACCGTCCCTTCTTGAGCGCCACGACTGCCGTATGCGCCACTCTCATAAAACACTATTCTCGCGTTATAGCTAGGCCGAGTTATCCACCGCGTGCAAAGAGCGGCTCGAATACGTTCGTGCGCATGTCGTGGGCGATGAGATCCCAGTCGTATTTCTCCATCACCATTGCCTTAGCTGTCGCTACCACGGCTCGTACCTTCTCGGGATTTTCCACGATACGCCTTATTGCATCTACGATCTGAGCTGGCGAATCCTTATCGACTGCAAATCCGGTTACAGGCATATCCGGATTTCTCTGTTCATCGAATAAAAAATCTGCGATGCCGCCCTCCTGTGTGGCAATGACAGGAAGTCCTGCCGCCATCGCCTCTACGAAAGAATTCCCCATGCCTTCAGAGCGGCTTGCGCGGATGAAGATATCGCTCGCGCGCAAGTAGAGCGGCATTTCCGCATGGCCCACCTGCCCGAGAAAGTGGACGCGCGATTCTACACCCTCCTTGTGCGCGAGAGCCCGCAGCATCGCTTCGTCGGGACCGGTACCGAGCACTATGAAGTGGACGTTCTGCGGGACATCGGGGAGCGCGCGTATCACATCATCGACCGCGTTCTTGTGTACGAGGCGCGACGTCGTAATGACGAATACATCCCCCATTTTCTTCCCCAACCTGTCCTTTATTTCATTCACCGACTGCTCGGGGAAATCTTGAGAGAAGTGTTTCGTATTGACCGCGTTGGGCACAAGTACGACAGGGCCCGTGAATCCGCGTGCGCGCGCCCATCTGCCGAGGAACGTCGAGATGACCGACACGACATCGGCGGAAGTGAATGCGCGCGAGAAAAGTGGCCACAGCGGACGCATCGTGCGCTCTATGTACGCCGGCGGATCGCCCTCTTGAAGCTCGAGCACGAACGGTACGCGAGGATAGAGCATCTTGAAGATCGCAGCGGGCACTCCGCAGCTGTGCGCCATCATGGCCCATGTGGCATCGAATCGGAATTCTCGGTGCAGCCGCACCGCCTTCCAAGCGGCGATGAACTGGAAAAGCAATTTATTCAAATGCAGTGGGAACCGCCGCAGATCTCCCATACTCGGATTCTCTCGAGTGATGCCGATGCGATGCACGACGACATTCCCGATGCGCTCCTCTCGAGAGAGCGTCGAGTCGTAGCGATTCGTGACCATATGAAATTCGCACTCCGGCATCCGGTCTGTTTTTTCCTTTATCGCCACCTCGGCCCCGCCGACATGTTTCGGGAAATACGCGAGAGAAAAAATGAGAATCTTTTTCATGATCGAGTGCGTTTGCGAATAATGCTTGCATAGACAAATCGGAACTGATTGGCGAACGCATCTCCAGAACCCATGCTGTGCCTCGTTATCGCTCCGCCAGCGAGTGAGTGCGCGCGGGATTCCTGATGTTCCGAACCGTAGATCTGGTCCGAGCTCGAGATAATGCGGCGCAAGAACCAGCGCTTCAGCATCGAGAGGTCCGAAAGGTCCTGATCCGCCAGCGTAATGAGGAGAGGCAGCCGGAGTTCGCTCTTCACGCGCGCCGCAGCGAGCGCGCCGTAGCTCGCCATGAGCGACCACATGAATAGGTACTTTCGATCGTTTGCGAGCTGCCTGCCAAGCCGCGGACCCATAAGAGGCAGCAAGAACTTGTCGCTCCAGTGTCCTCTGCCAACACGGTGAACCTCAATATTCGGGAGTGGCGACGCATCATCATCTATGCCTCTGCGAAATCGCGTCGTAATGACGTCGAACCGTACCTGCGGCATGTGCCGCGCGACTTCGACAAAAGCGTCCTCCGCGAGCCCGGCGACCGGATGGAACGTCGTCGCATACACGAGTATGCGCTTCTGTTTCTCGGAACCGCGCACGTGTTTTGCCAGAAAGTCGTCGATATATGCACGGAGAGGCCGCGTCGCGCTCCACCCAAGCTGCCGCGACCTCTCATCGTGGAGATCCGAAGCCATTCGATTCCCTTGACGCTCCGGCAGCATGACGACATCTTCCGTAAACATGTGCGCAACGTCCAAAATGGAGTGGCTCTCCGCGTTGCCGAGGCCAAATTCATCCCCCTCTCCTTTTTCACCGATCAGCACGAGGCCATCGACGATATCATCGACGTGCGTGAAATTCCTTTTTTGAGAACCGGGTGACACTACCGTGAGGGGGGTCCCGTGCAGGTACTGCTGCCTGAATATCTCGATCACTGTGCCATACGTGCCGAAACGCTCACCTGGCCCAAACACATTGTAGAAATACGTGATGGCATACGGGAGATTCTCGCGCTCGCCCACATCTCTCACGAGTTCCGTATTCTCAGCCTTCGTGGACGCATACGGCGACGCATGTCTCGTGGCGCCTCCATCGCCGAATTTCGTCGAGGAGCCGGCATAGACGAGCTTGCAGCGGCGCGACTTCCAATAGTCGACGACTCCGCGCGTGCCTATGATGTTGAGATCGTGCACGACCTCCGGCTCGAAGACGCTTTGTTCGACGCGCGCATATTCTCCGAGGTGGAATATGAGATCAGGTTTCTCTGGAATGAGTGCGGCAATATCCTTTGTGTGTCCCCTGCGATACTCGACGCCATCGATATGCGCGAACTCGGAGCCAGTGAAATAGTTGTCGAGGGAGATGACCGTATTGCCCTCCTCGTGCAGTCGCTGGCAAAGCCGCGAACCGACGAATCCCGCGCCGCCAGTGACAACTATGAGCTTCCCGGTGATCATGAGGAAAGCCTACATGGTATCGTCGCTTTCCTCAATGATGGTCCACTCTTTCGACGCCATGCGTCGAAGTGCCATTACTCCAGCGCCTGTCACGGCCGCGAGTGCGAGCGCAGCGAGCCACCAGTACGAGAAATTCGTTTCTATCGAATTCGCCGCTGCCGCGACCTGCGTAGATGAAGCGCTTGTCGAGGTTGGCGCACTATCGTCGACAGGCTCTACACGCTCCGAGACTGCGCTTGGTGCTTTCGCGGCTGCTTGCGGAGGCGGCGTCGATGGCGCGACGCTCTTAATCCCTGCCACTGCTATGGGCGCCTGCTGCGCCTGGCCCGCGCGAAGCGCGAGCGTACCGTTCGGGTATGCCAGCTCCGTCTCTGCGCCCGCGAAATATCCGAGTGTTTTGGGCGATATCTGGAGCGACGCCCCGGCGAGTATGATGGTGTCGTCGGGAATGACGAATTCCCTGAAGAAAGCCCTCACGATCCACTTCGACAGATTGAGATCTTTGCCGGCCGTATTGGCGATGACGACGCTGCCGTCAGGCTCAGATGTAAAGGAAATGGATGCGGGCTCCGCGCTCACAATGAATCTGTCCGAAGCCGACTCGAAACCCTGCGCGATCGAAAGCACGATGGCATACCGGCCCGGATAGGAGTAGTGGTGAACGATCGTGGCACCTTCTCCCGTCGTGCCGTCGCCGAAATTCCAGCTGAAGCGCGCATTCTCTACATATTCTCTCTGCTTATTGTACGCACGAGCCCTAAATACTGTATCCGCGCCCACGATGACGCTCCGATCGTCGCCAGCATCAGCGTAGATGCTTGGTTCCGGTGGCGGCACATACGATGACACGATAGATCCTTGAGACGTCGATGGCGATTTTTGCGTGGTCGTACTTGTATCGGTGCCACCTGATGTCTGCGTACTCTGCTGCTGTTGCTCTGAAGCGCCCCCGGATACTGTGACGATCTGCGCGGCGCTCCACGTAACGCCCATATCTGGCGACCATTGCGTACATGTCGTCCCCTCAGGCCGCATAGCCGCCTGCGCGGTGATCGTGTGCGAACCGCTCGAGCTGCCCTTGTAGTAAAAGTTGCGGCGCGATTGATTCGAGCTCAGCGTGAGCGTGAGTGATGAGACAGGATCGCTCCACGATGTGTTCGTCGAGAAAAAACCCGTCCCTGATGAGCTCACGCGTATGCAGATCGTGCTTCCGCTCACGGCTGCTCCTGAGGCATCCTGCGCCTCCAGAGTGATCTGCTCCGTCGATTGGTTGGGCGCAACGGTTTGTACAGCAGATGTAAATACAAAGGACGCGACATCAGCGTGTACCGAGATCGGCAAAAAGAGACCGAATGCGAAGACGGCCCACTTCATGAAGACAATTATTGCGTGCTCCGCGGCGGGATAGGCGCTACCGCGAGGAAAACTGTGAATTACAGATCGTCATAGTCGCGCACGTGCCCGCCGCGACCATTGATCACTCGCTGGAGCTCGTGATGAGAGACCTCGCCTGAATGCGCAGGCAAGCCACTGTGTTCTTCTCGTGGCGTACGCGCTGCCTCTTCCCTTTTCTCTTCACGCTTCGGTTGAGGATGACCGCCTTTTGCCTGATGCTCGTGCTGAACTCTCTGTTCGGGAGCCTTCGGCTGCTGATGCTTCTCGTTTTTTTGAGCTTTCTTATCGCGCATCATTTCGAGTGGTGATTTCGTCGGCGCAGTCGAGAGACCTTCAGCACGGGCTTTCTCTATCGCGTCGCGCAGGGAATTTCGGTGCACTGCCTCCTGATCGCGTCTTTGCACTGGGGGCGCGCTCGCGTGAGCGGCGGCTGGTAAAGGAGCGGGAATTGGTGCCGGAGTAGGTCGCGATTCCCGAAGCTTCTCAAGCGGTGATACGCTCTGAGCAGGTTCGAATCGAGTGCTCGGACGGACGTCGCGCTTCACTTTCTTTTCTTTCGGCGGCGGAATGAACTCCGATTGTTTCTGCTGGATCACCTCCTCGATTCGCGAACGCGGGCGGCCGTACGCGTGTCTCGATGTCATGATGACATCGTCACGATACGTCACATGCGGCGCTTCGATCGGCGGAAT
>CBIMKN010000020.1:0-11239 GCA_966244515.1 uncultured bacterium | reverse complement strand
CCTCGTCGGCCTACGCCAACGGGGCAGAGCCGGCCGCTGCGCCGGCCAAGACCGAGTGTCAGGAGCAGCCCTGCTTCGAGACAGTCGTCAAGAAGAAGGTGATCGGCTACAAGGAAAAGCTGGTCAAGGTGCCGATCTACAAGATCACGAAGGTGAAGAAGAAGATCGACTGCAAGGACAACTGCAAGCCCAAGGTCGTCGAGACGGAGAATGCGGACATTCCCGCTTTCGAGCCGATTGTGGTCGAGCAGGAGCAGAAGATCATCGTGAAGCGCAAGATCGTGATCGAACACGCGCCGGCTCCGTTCGTGAAGCTCGCTCCGGCGAGGCCGAACATCTACGAGCAGCGTCAGGTCGTCCGTGCGCCGCAAGCGCCCGAACCGATCATCGAACGCGCGCCCCCGTGCCCGCGTCCGGTCGTTCGCGCTCCGTGCGTGCGCTGCCCGCAGAAGGTGGCGTTCGTCGGCGGCTGTCCGGTCCCCGGCAGTGCGTATCGCGGCCATCGCCAGCAGGTGAGCTGGGCGCCGACCGTCGATTGCGCTGCGATCGGCGGTATCCGCACGACCAACCCCAACACGGGTCGTCCGACGTGCTTCGTGCCGTAAGGCATCTCCTCGGTGGGCCGCAGCAGTATGCGGCCCACCGGCAATCTTTCTTTTTCGCGGGAATTCTCGACATTTCGAGACGTGCCGCGATGCAGAAAGCGGCTCCATAGAGAGCCGGTGAGGGGCTTGACAAATAGCCCGTAGCTGATATAATAGATAGAGTAGTGCGATTCGATCGAACCGCGCTCCTCTCGTACATTCAGCGCCCACTAGGGGCATTAAAGGGAGAAGTCCAATGACGAAGCTCATCGTCCTCGCCGCCGCGCTCACCTCGATCATCTCGCTGCCCGCCCTCGCGCAGGAGCAGAAGGCCGAGAAGCCCGACTGCAAGCTCGTGACGCTCGCGCGTCCCGACGTGACGGCCTCGCCGATCGCGATGACGTTCCGCGGCGATAAGGCCGCTGCGATCGCCGGCTGCGACCAGAAGGGCAGCGATGTCGTCCGTGTCGGCGAAAGCTCGACCGGCGGCATGATCGTCACCTTCAAGACGACCGACGGCAAGGGCAAGATCGCCCTCCCGCTCTCGTACACCGAGGGCGAGGTCAACCAGGTCGTCTGCAAGGATCGTAAGGACGCCACCAAGCACGCCAAGTACGCGGCGCGCTGGAATGGCCAATTGCCGAACGACCTCGTCGCCGAGCAGCTCAGCTCGTACGACACCGCGGCGGCCGACGCCGGCTGTGGCAAGCTCATCGAGCGCTTGGCGCAGAAGAAGTGATCGACAAGGACTCCTCGGTGGTGGCGCAGCTTCGGCAGCGCCACCACCCAAATCTCTTCGCAAAAATCTGTCTTTCGGAATGAAAGACGCAAGACAGATTTTTACGAACCCTTTCGGTCGAAAGGGAAGTAAAAGTCGGATCTTGCAGAGTATGAAGGCGAGCCTTGACAAAGGAGCGCCGAATGATACTACGCAAGCATTAGCAGGGTAGCTATAGTAGGTAAAAATATTCATTTATGAACATCTATAAGACAGTCGCAGTTGGTCTCTGCGCCGTGGTGTTCGGCATTATGCCGGGTATCGCGAACGCTCAGTACGACGACTACTCCTTCGACGGAGGCTTTGGCGGTTACGCCGACGACTACTCCTTCGACGGAGGTTTCGGCGGCTATGCCAACGACTACTCCTTCGACGGAGGCTTCGGCGGCTATGCCGATGATTACTCGTTCGATGGTGGTTGGGGCGGCTATGCCGATGACTACTCCTTCGACGGTGGCGCCGGCTCTTACTTCGACGATTACTCGTTCGATGGCGGAAGCGGCTCGTACTTCGATGATTATTCGTTCGACGGACTTGGTGGCACGTACTTCGATGACACCAATGGCGGTACGTACTTCGACGACTACTCCTTCGACGGAGCAGGCGGCACGTACTTCGACGATGTGCCGTGCTCCGGCTCTTCGTGCGGCACGTACTACGATGATGTCCCGTGCAGCGGCGGATCATGCGGTACGTACTACGACGATGTAGCCTGCGGCTCTTCGTGCGGCACGTACTACGATGATGTCCCGGTCTACAACGCGGACTGCGGCTGCTACGAGACCTCGTACGGCAGCTACGGCAGCTACGGCGGCTTCAGCATGCCGTTCCGCACCAGCCCGATGACGATCGTGCCCCCGCGCTACACGCCTTCGTACCCGAGCTACCCAAGCTATCCGACTCCTCGTCCGACGCCGACCCCGGCTCCGACGCCTACGCACACGACCATCACGAACACCAACACGAACACGAACATTAACAACAACAACGTCAACACGAACACCAACGTGACGACGGTCAATCCGATCACTCCCGGTCCGATCGTCCAGTACGTCGCGCCGCAGTACTACCCGACCTACCTCCCGAACTACTACGGTCAGACCTACTACAACCAGGCTCCGTACTGTGTCATCACGATCGGTCAGGGTTACATGAACGGCATGATCTCGCTCACGTGGAGCTCGCAGGGTGCGACCTCGGCATACATCACGCCGTCGGTCGGCCAGGTGGCGCCGAACGGTTCGACCTCGCTCTACAGCTACGGCAACACGGAGTACTCGATGACCGTCACTGGTCCGGGTGGCACCTACACCTGCCGCACGCAGAGCTACGTAGCTCCGTACGCTCCGGTCAGCCCGTACGTCTCGCTCACGCAGATTCCGTACACTGGCCTTGCCATGGGTCCTATCGCTAGCGCGATGTACTGGACCGGCATGATCGCGCTCGCAGTCGCTGGCGCATACCTCCTCGTCTACTACAAGGGTGGTGCGCTCGCTCTCGCGACGTCGATGATCAGCCGCTCGCAGCAGAACACTGCTGAGGAAGAGGCGACGATCATCCACGAAGAGATCAAGTCGAGCCACATCGAGCTCCCGACGCAGCAGAATTCAGCGATGACGCGCGACGCTCTCAAGATCGTCCGCTCTGAAGATGGAACTCCGCGCCTCGTGATCTCCCGTGCCTAATCGGCCGACAAAAAGTCCGCCGCCTAAGCGCTCCAACCCTCCTTCGCCTTTCGGCTACGGATGGGCAAGAAAGTGAACGCAAAGCCGCCCCTGGGGGCGGCTTTCGCGTTGGACCACGAGAGTGATCTTACGAGAGCGAGCGGGAAGAGATCTTCTCGGTGAGTTCTGCGATAAGCTCTTTTGTGTTGACCGTCTTTTTCTCTCCCGCGCGGTTCTCAGCGGTGACGGTGCCAGCTTCGGCCTCTTGATCACCGACGACGATGAATACCGGCACTTTCTGAAGCTTCACGTTCCTGATGCGCTTTCCGAGGCTGTCGACCTCGTCGAGCTCGGCACGGATGCCAGCGGCCGAGAGTTCTTTCGTGACTGCGGCAGCGTACGCGGATTGTTTTTCCGAGACGGGGAGCACGCGCACCTGCACTGGCGAGAGCCAGAGCGGGAAGGCGCCTGCGAAATGCTCGATGAGGAATCCGATGAACCTCTCGTGCGTGCCGAGCGGTGCGCGGTGAATGATGACAGGTACTTTCTTCTGTCCATCGCTATCGACGTATTCAAGGTTGAAACGCTTGCCCATGAAGAGGTCGAGCTGATTCGTCGAAGCAGTGAATTGCCTGCCGATCGTCGAGTAGATCTGGAAATCCATCTTCGGGCCATAGAATGCAGCGCCTTCATGCACCACCTTGAATGGCACGCCCGATCGCTCCATCGCGTCCATCGTCATCGCCTCGGCGTCTTTCCAGTCCGCTTCTTCGCCGTGGTACTTATCCATTTTTTTCGGGTCTCTGAGCGCTAGTTCCATTTCGTAGTTCTCGATCCCAAGCATCTTGTAGTAGTACTCGTGGAGCTTGATGACATTCACGAATTCATCGACGGCCTGCTCGCGCGAGACGTAGATATGCGCGTCGTTCATCTGCATGCCGCGTACGCGCATGAGTCCGAAAAGGGACCCAGAATCCTCGTATCGGTGGCACCAGCCATACTCCGCGTAGCGGACAGGAAGGTCGCGGTAGCTTTTCGGCCTTGCTGCAAAGGTCTTGTGGTGGAAGGGGCAGTTCATCGGCTTGATGTAGTAGTTCTCATCCTCGATCTGGATCGGTGCGTACATGCTCTCTTTGTAGAGCGGCAAGTGGCCCGAGGTATAGAAGAGGTCCTCTTTCGTGATGATCGGTGTCGTGATGCGCTGGTAGCCCCACGCGGTCTCAGTCTCTTTTGCCCAATTCTCGAGTTCCTCCTTGATGATGTTGCCCTTCGGCAGCCAGATAGGGAGACCCTTGCCGATAGATTCGTCGAAATGGAACAGATCGAGCTGAGCGCCGAGCGTGCGGTGATCTCGCTTCTCAGCTTCGGCGCGCCCGGCGATGTATGCGTCGAGCTCGTCTTTGGTGTCGAACGCCAGTCCGTAGATGCGCGTGAGCATCGCCTTGGATTCGTCACCGCGCCAGTACGCTCCGGCGAGGCGGTCGAGCTTGAAGGAATCGGTGTCGATATCTTTGGCGGGATTCTCGGAGTGACCGCCGCGGCAGAGATCCGTGAACTTTCCACACGTGTAGAGCGTGATCGTCGCGCCGTCTTTTTCGAGACCATCGATGAGCTCGAGCTTATACGGATTGTCTGCGTACGTATCTCGTGCCGCATTCGCGGTCACTTCCTCATGCGAGAACTCCTTCCACGAGGGGAGAAGCTTGCGCATCTTCTTCTCTATAGCCTTGAGGTCATCTTCGCCGGGCTGAGCGCCGCCGGAGAAATCGAAGTCGTAGTAAAAGCCGTTGTCGATCGCCGGACCGATAGTCGCTTTTGCATGCGGGTACATCTCCTGTATCGCGGCCGCGAGGAGATGGGCGAGAGTATGACGCTTGTGTTCTATGTCTGTCATGTTGATGTATCGATGCAAATAAAAACGCCCGAGTGAATACGCGAACGTATCGCGCACTCACTCGGACGATTCTCTAGAACCGCGGTTCCACCGAGTTTCCCCGCTCTGTGCGAGGCTCTCATTGATCAGATTAGGCTTACGCTCCCTTTTTTGCGGGATCCCGGTTGGTCGCCGGGACAATCTCTGACATACGTATAGTAGCCCGGAAGCGCAGGGCGTCAATCCCGAAAGAATTGCAGTGTGGCGCCATATATGATTTATTCGCTTCAGTCGAACGTGAGAGGATACGCAATGAACGCTGGGTCGGCTATCGAAAAAGAGATCGATATCCCGGAGAGGCTACTGCCCTTCGAAAAGCTCTTCAACGACAACAGAAGGGAACGCAAGGGGTGCAAGTGCACGGCGAGTTACCGCGACATCTATGCGCTCGCGATGAACGCCGAGCTCTCTCTGGAAGAAATCGGCAGGCTCTGCGGCGGCCGCAAGAAGCAGTGGACGCAGCAGATGCTCGATACGTACTATCCGGGCATCCGGCCTCGCAAGAACGGCAGGCGGCAGGGCACCGGGCAGCATGGCAAAAGGGCGAGAGATGCACGCGCAAGCCTGCGCAAGTCGAAGATCGAATCGGCTTTCCGCGAGTCGTGCGTACGCTTCAAGCTGCTTGCGAGGCACGCAAAGGCGTCGGGGTTCGTCCTCGCTCCATCGTGGCGCAATGGTATGCCGATGCACAAAGAGGCGTACATCGACGATGAGAAGTGCTTCGTCATGCTGCTCACCTCGCCTTCGGAACTCCAGCCGCACATCCTCTACGCGCATTCCATATCTCCTATGGAATCTACGCTGAAGGGATTTGCGAATCTGGTACTCGTTGTCGAGATCGACAAGAAGGGCGTGCGCGCATCGAGGGTTTACAAGATCCCGGTGGGCACATTCCTCGAGAAAAAGCAGACCAACATTC
Organism: uncultured bacterium; assembly: GCA_966244515.1. Classification (GTDB taxonomy): domain Bacteria; phylum Patescibacteriota; class Minisyncoccia; order Phycocordibacterales; family UBA2100; genus UBA10103. The sequence continues at coordinate 5,361 of CBIMKN010000020.1, read as the reverse complement.
TCATTCGCCTCTCGGATCGCAAGATCGTCGGGGCGCGCAAGCCTGCTCTCGATTGGAGTCAGTACCTCATATCAAAATTCGCATAGCGCGAAATCATCGGCCCCGGGCGGCAACGCCCGGGGCTTGTATTTCATGACACCATCAATACGTGCGGCCTCATTGGCCAATATCTCGAAAGAGTCGAGCAATGACCCCTTACCTCCGATTTTCCGCTCTCATCGAGCGAATCGAGATTGAGGAGTTTCTGCCCAAGTTCGCCGAGCTTCTGCGCAGTCTCGTTGTCGGTACTGCTCGATACGATTTCGCGCATGTCGGTCCGGAACTCATCGGGCAGCTTTTCATAACTGCCGTTCATGCGAGAGATCCGAAGCAGCTCTTCGCCGCAGCGTCGCACATTCACCCGCCTTTGTCGGCGCGTGCATGAGTCGATCTCACCAGCGGCGAGCAGGAAGGTATAGCCATCCGGTGGGATGTACTTCTTCGTCATCGTCGTGATCCCCTCGAGTCGTCTGCGTATAAAGTACGGCCTCAGACCTGTGCGTCAATAGTGGGGATAACCGCCGTCACAAAAAAGTTGCCTCGGGGCGTACCCCGAGGCCTATCGCGCGGTCGAATTCTTCGGCTACGCTGCTTGTGCCACGTGAGCGAACTCCTTGATCGACTGGCCAAAGCCGACGATCGCCGTCGAGTCCTCACACGTATACGTTCCTTGCGCCACACGATAGTAGCGGTTGCGGTGCTCCCGGACGAGGTGGAACAGACGTCCGGCGCTTTCGATCTTGAAAGATGCTTGCTTTGCACACAAGATCGCCGTCTTTAATGCTTCTCTAAGCGCTTCAGTTGTTCGCTCAGAGAAATCCTCAGGCCGCCTGCCAAGCGAGTCGAGGATCTTGACGCATCGTTGTCCGAGCCTGACCTTCTTTTGTGGGTCGCATTGCTCCGTTCCGGAAAAAGCGTCGGCAATTTCGCCGAAGATCTTTCCGTCGAAGGGCTTTCTTTCCATCACACGGTCCTTCGTTTGTGCGCGCACTTCCTGAGTGCGTGCGCGTACGATAATCCCTCACGCGCTCATGTCAATACTTTTTCGCTAGAGCGCCTTCGCTTTTTCTGCCACGAAGCTTGGCTGACCGTTGCGCTCGGAGATCTTGCCCTTCAGCGCGATGCAGTTACCGGCGAGGAAGAGCGCCTCCTGCTCTTTGAGCGTGCGAGGAAAGACGACGACCTCGATCGTGTCTGAGAGATCTGAGATCTTGAGGAAGGCCATGCGCTCACCGTTTTTCGTGAGGATCGATTGCACGTTCTCGACGAATCCAGCGATGACCGTCTCGACATTCTTGAGGTGCTCTTTTGCATGCCTGATGCTGTTCTTCGCATTCTGGAGTTTATGCGCGTGCTTATCGAGCGGGTGGCCGGAGATGTAGAGGCCAAGAAGTTCCTTTTCCCATTGCAGCTTGAGATCAAGCGGCGCCGGTGAGCATTCATCGAGCCTGATCTTCGACACGGGCGATGAGAGAGCGCCAAAGAGCGATTCTTGCCCCTGGGGCGTCTTCATGTGTTCCTTGTGGAAGTGCAGCAGCTTCTCGAGATTGTGCAACAGCAATCCGCGTTCACCGAGCTCGTCCATGGCACCGGATTGAATGAGGGATTCAAGCGATTTCTTATTCAGATTCTTGTCGAGGTTGCGGGCTATGAAATCCGATATGTCAGCATAGCGGCCGCCGACTTTGCGCGCCGCAATGATCGAATCAGCGACGCCGGTACCGAAATTCTTGATCGAATAGAGACCGAATCGAATGGTCTTGTCGTCGATCACGGTGAAATTGCCCATGCTCTCGTTGACCGACGGCGGAAGGATCGAGATGCCCATTCGTTTACACTCGGCGACTGTCTCGGAGATCTTTTCCACATCGCCCGCATCGGCCGTGAGTACCGCCGCCATGTAGTCGACGGGGAAATTCGCCTTCATGTATGCGGTCTTGTACGCCAGGTTCCCGTAGCTTGCGGCGTGCGCTTTATTGAAGCCGTATGCGGCGAATGTCTCGATCTGCTGCCAGAGCTCATGCGCAGCTTTTTCTTTCATACCGTGCTCTATGCAGCCCGAGAGAAAATGCTCTTTCTGCTTTGCCATCTCTTCGGGGATCTTCTTGCCCATTGCTTTGCGAAATTTATCCGCTTCGCCCCATGAATAGCCGGCGAGCTGCACGGCCATCATCATGACGTCATCTTGATAGATGAGGACGCCATACGTCGGCTTGAGGATACTTTCCATGCGCGGGTCGAGATACTTCACGAGCGCAGGATTTCGCTTGCGCTGGATGTAGTCGGGGATGAAGGCCATAGGACCAGGGCGGTAGAGCGCGACCATGGCGTTGAGGTCGTGTATGACGGTCGGCTTCAGGTCCATGAGGTATGCGGTCATGCCGGAGCCGGCCATCTGAAATACGCCGAGCGTGTAGCCCTGCGTGAGCATCTCGAACACCTTCTTGTCGTCGAGCGGGATCTTGTTGAGGTCGACGTCGACGCCGTGACGCGCTTTTACGCGCTGGACGGAATCCGCGAGCACGGAGAGGTTCGTAAGACCGAGGAAGTCGAATTTGAGGAGGCCGACGCCACCGTACTCGTCGGCGATCGAGTACATATCATACTGGGTAATGGTCTTGCCGCCCTTAGGATCGAGCTGGATAGGTGCGAAATCGGTGACTGGCTTTGGCGCGATCACGACGCCTGCTGCGTGGACGCCGACATGCCGCGCGTTGCCCTCGATCTTTTGCGCGAGATCGAGTATTTCGCGCGCGTCAGCGTCGCGCTTGTCGAGTTCGGCGAGCTCCGGGGCTTCTTCGAGTGCGCCCTTGAGCGTCACGGGGAAGCCTTGTTTGCCGAAGGGGATGAGCTTCGCGACGGTATCGCCGAGTCCGTAGCTGTGCCCGAGCGCGCGCGCCACGTCTCGCACAGCGGCGCGCGCCATCATAGTGCCGAATGTACCGATCTGGACCACGTGGTCGTTGCCATACTTCTGCCTTGCGTACTCGATGAGCTCGTCGCGCCTGTTATCAGCGATGTCCATGTCGATATCTGGTGCCGAGGGCCTTTCTGGATTGAGGAATCGCTCGAACGGCATGTTGAATTTCACGGGATCGACCGTGGTGATGCCGCAGAGGTAAGAGACCAGTGAACCCGCAGCGGAACCTCTCGTATTCGTAAAGATGCCGACTTCGGCAGCGTGCCTGAGGAGGTCTGCGACGATCAGGAAATACGATGCGTATCCCTTTGTCTTAATGATCTCGAGTTCATAGTCGATGCGCGCACGCAGTTCGGGAGTATCTGCGAGGCCGCGCTCTGGTATGCCCGCCTCGGCGAGCTTGCGGAGCTCTGCGTCGTCAGTCGTACCTTTCGCGATAGGGAAGACGGGGAAGATCGCACGGCCTAGCGTGAGCTCGACATCGCACGCCGCAGCGATTTTGGCAGTGTTCTCGATCGCCTCGGGGATCTCCTTGAAGATCTGTGCAGCCTTTTCTTTCGTAAAGAATGAGAAGTCAGGCAGATTCTCTGCGAGATCACGATTGAGCGTGCTCGCGGTGCGGATCTTGTTGACGAGTTCTCGCGCGATCGCGTCCTCCTGTTTCAGGTAGTAGGTATCGCCCGTCGCGACGAGAGGTATATCCGCATCTTTTGCGAGAGAGACGATGCGCTTCATGCGCTCCTCGTGGCCATCGATGTCAGGGTGGCGAGTGATCTCAGCGTAGCAATCTTCGCCGAATATTTTCTTGAAGTAGGCGAGCGACTCTCGAGCTTTTTCGTCTTGTCCCTCTTTGAGCGCTTTCGCGTGCTCGCCGGAGAAAGAAGGGAGGATGGCGATGAGGCCGCTAGCGTGCTTTTCGATGAGTTCACGATCGATGCGGGGACGGTAGTAAAAACCTTCGAGATACGAAGTCGACACCAGCTGGATGAGGTTTTTATAGCCATCCATATTCTTCGCGAGCAGCACCAGGCGCGTCGTAGCGTCGTCGATGCGATGCTCTTTGTCGTGGCGCGTGCGCGGGGCGACGAAGAAATCGACGCCGAGGATCGGCTTGAGCCCCTCTTTTTTGCACTCCTTATAGAAATCGATGACCCCGTACATCGTGCCGTTGTCCGTGATGGCAAGTGCGGTCTGGCCGTCGGCCTTCGCGGCGGCCACCAGGTCTTCCGCCTTCGGGAGGGCTTCGAGGAGGGAATAGTGGGTATGAACGTGCAAGTGAACGAAATCTCTGTTCATACCGTGTCCGCACGCCTGCCCCGTAGCCACGCGAACGAAGAGAGCGTGTGGTACTGGGGCGACATACGAGCAGTATACACGCCTGTTTTTTGGCCTACCGTGTATCCCTTTTCTTATAGCGGTACGCGTGGCATAGTACCGGCGGGACTATAACAACAGGGAGTGAATTGCAATGAATTGCATCATCTTCGGCAATGGGCGCATCGGCAAAGAGCTGATGATCCAGGCCAACGAACGCGGCTACAAAGTCGTCGGCGTCGTCACGCGCAGTCATCTGCTCGATACCGCGTCGTCGGGCACCGAGCTCTTCGGCATCCGGGCGCATCCCGAGAATATGCTGAAGACCATTCTGCCGTTCTGCGACCAAAAACAGGTCGCGCTCGCGTTCTTCGCGATCCCGAGCGGCGGCAATGGTGCGGCCGAATGCATGCTCATGCGGCCTTTTGTGATGAATGGCATCCCGGTCATTACCGCCGGCAAGTCCGCGATGGCGAATCGCTTCGGGGATCTGGAGGCCTACGAGAAGCTGATCGGCTGCGACGCATCGGTCGGCGGTGGGACTGGTTTCTTGCCGACGCTCGAGCAGAACATCATCTACGACGAGCGTGAGCCCATCACGATCAAGGGCGTCTTCAACGGCACGATGAACTACATTCTCAGCGGCCGTTGGGGCGGACGGCTCGTTGAGGCCGTTCTGCGCGAAGCGATCGTGCAGGGCTATGCCGAGCCCGTGCCGGAAGGTCAGAAGCCAAACGCGCACACCATCTTTCTCGACGAGATCGAGGACGTGAAGAAGAAGGTGACCATCACGCAGGTTCGTGCGCTCCGTCGCAGGATGGGCCGCATGATCAAGCTCGATGAGTTCAAAACCGTCCCACTCGGCGAGAAGGATCTCGACGGGTACCTCGCCGAGAGTGCGCGAGTGAAGTATGTCGTCGAGATGTCGACCGAAGAGTTTCGTCCCGAAATCGACGAAAATGCTCCCGGCTCGATCTCGCTGCACACTTCGGGCCTGAACGTCGTCGGCGGCTTCGGTAACGTGCCCGCTGACCGCGCGCTCGATCGCTGGCTTCCCGACGGTGTCGGCAATGCGTTCAAGATCATCC
>CBIMKN010000019.1:0-12163 GCA_966244515.1 uncultured bacterium | reverse complement strand
CTTTCAGCAGCAAATGATGCGTAGTATGGAGACGGGTGGTCTTCTCCGAATGATCAGCGAGCCCGCCCTTGAACTTTTGCTCAGAACCGGCGCGCGAAAGCTCCTGATGCTTCTTCATAAGATCCTTAAAACCCGCTGCGTCGACAGATATACCGCGCTCGGAAGCGATTTCCTGCGTCATTTCAAATGGAAATCCGTACGTTGTGAAGAGCATGTACGCGTTCTCAGCGCTGATGGAGTCATGCGCGAGCTTCTCGAATTCGCGCATACCACTCTCGAGCGTCCTAGCGAACTGCACCTCCTCCTTCCATACCTCGTCCGTGATTTGCCGATATGCCTCCTCCCCGTCGAGATCACTGTACGCCTGTTTGTATTTTTCGATCAGAATGACCGCCGCGCGCACGAGCATGCTATCTTCCTGCTTCTCGCACGCGATGCCTAGCTTCTGTGTGTGCTGGGAGGCACGTCGAATAAGGCGCCTCAAAATGTAACCGCGCTCCGTATTGGATGGTCTTACACCATCGCTCAGCATGAAGACCGCCGCGCGCATATGATCCGCCACGATGCGGAACGATCGCTGATACCTGCTGTCGGCGTACTCTTTTTTTGAATACTCCTGAAGCAGCGCGATCACGTCCCAGAACACGTCGGTCTTAAATACGTCAGAGTCACCGCTCTTCGCGGCGGCAATGCGCTCAAGCCCGCCTCCGAAGTCCACGTTCTGTTTCGGCAGAAGATCGAATGTGCCATCCTCGCGCTTTATATACTGCATGAATACGGAATTGCCGATCTCCATAAAGCGGCCGCAGTCGCAGTTGGGATGGCATTCGGGGCCATATTTAGGATCATGCGGGGTGCCGAAATCATAAAAGACCTCGCTGTCGGGACCGCCGGGCTCTCCTGCTGGCATGTTTTCCGGGACACCCGCTCTGCTCCACCAATTCTTCTTGGCGTTGTAGTAGAAGATCCTTCCTCCGCGCATGCCAAGCCTGTAGCCATCCTCTTCACTACCGACCTCGCGTATCTCATTGTCGATGCCCTTGGTGGCGAAGAGTCGCTGCCAAATCTCTGCAGATTCTGTGTCGCGCGGCACGCTGTTCGCCTCGTCCCCTATGAACGCAGTGACGAAGAGCCTCCTCGGGTCGATGCCAACGACGTCCGTAAGGAATTCAAAGAAGAACGGGAGTTGTTCCGCCTTAAAGTAATCGCCGAGCGACCAGTTGCCGAGCATTTCAAAGAATGTCGTGTGGCGATTGTCCCCTACTTCCTCAATATCCTCTGCGCGGAAACTTTTCTGACTGTTGACCAGGCGTGACCCTTTCGGGTGCGGTTCGCCAAGCAGGTACGGTACGAGCGGCTGCATGCCGCTGCCCGTAAAGAGCGTCGTCGGATCGTTCTGAGGCACAAGGGATGCGGATGGGATTACGGTGTGTCCGTGCGATGTGAAGAATTCGAGGTACCGCTGTCGTACTTCGTTGACCGTCATATTGGGGCTCATTCTATATGCCTTTTCCGCTCTTCGCCATGTCGATGACGTGAGCTATCTCATCCTTGGTGAGCGGATTGAAGAACTGCAGGTTCGGCACGTCGGTGAGGGGTTTCCATTCGGCAGCCCGTGCGACGGACTTTTCATGCTCGTCGAAGTAATCCGTGGAGATCGTGCCGCTCGGATTCGAGCAGGCGAAATACATCATGATCGTATGAGAGGGCTTTTGGGTCGCCGGATGAATGAAGAAATCTTGCGTCACGTACAAAAGCTTCCCCACCTCTACGCTGAGTCCGGTCTCTTCGCGAAATTCACGGATCAGACCATCCTTGAGGGATTCACCAGGGTTTAATGCGCCGCCTGGAAAATCATACCCGTCCATGTATCCATGGAAGAGTACTGATTCAGCATCGATGAGTACGCCATACACCGATGGCCGGAACGTGAGTTCGCTCGCCTGTACCGGTACCTTCTCTGCATCGCGGTAGATCGTCGAGCACCATACGAGGTCGTCGGGCATAGCGAAAGTTTAGCATCATTTTTGCGAATCAGGACGCGGGAGGATACTATGCGCCAATCATGAGCACCACTATACATACGCTTAAAAACGGTCTTCGCGTGGCACTATCGCCTATTCCGGATGTTCAAACGGCAAGCGTCATCGTCATGACAGGCACCGGATCTCGTTATGAAAGCGAGAGGGAGAACGGTCTCGCCCACTTCCTTGAGCACATGTTCTTCAAAGGCACACACAATAGACCTTCCGCTAAGGCGATCAGTGAGGAACTCGATGGCGTCGGCGCCGTATACAATGCGTTCACATCGAAGGACCGTACCGCGTACTATGCCAAGGTGAGCGCTGAGTACGTGGACACCGCATTCGACGTGATCACGGATATATTCCTCAATTCGACATTGCCGTCTAAGGAGATCACGAAGGAGCGCGGGGCCATTATTCAAGAGATCGACATGTACGAGGACATGCCGATGCGCACAGTCGACAACGTGTTCGAAGCACTGCTCTTTGGAGAAGCCCATCCTCTTGGCCGCACCATCCTCGGACCAAAGGAGAACATACGGCGATTCACCAGGAAGGAGTTTGCGGCTTATCACAAGCGTAATTACACGCCACTTAATACGATAGTGGCTGTTGCCGGATCCTTCGACGAGAAGAAGGTTCTTGCGAAAGTTCGAACGCTTTTTGAATCGCTTCCCCAGGGCAACCCGCCCGATTATATTTCGTTTGCCAGCGAGCAAAGCGAGCCACGAACGGCCATAAAGGAGAAAAAGACCGACCAGACTCAGCTTATGCTCGGCGTCCCGGCGTACCCGTATCAACACAAGGACGAATACGTGCTTGCGGTGCTCGCTACCGTGCTTGGAGGCGGCATGTCGAGCAGGCTCTTCACGGAGGTGCGTGAGAAGCGCGGACTTGCCTATTCGATCTATGCTTGGGTCGAACGCTATCCTGATACTGGTTACATTGCCGTACAGGCAGGCGTGCAACACGACAAGCTCACCAAGACGATCAAGACCATTCTTGGTGAACTAAAGAAGCTTAAGACGACCAAGGTGCCCGCATCGGAGCTTGCGAAGGCGAAGGCATATCTAAAAGGCACGCAAACGCTCGCTCTCGAGACGACCGACGAGATCGCTCAGGACGCCGCGACATCGCTCCTCGCTACTGGCAGAGTGCGACCGCTCGCTGAGAGGCTTGAGGCTATCGAATCCGTTACTGCGGCTGATATACAGCGCGTGGCGAAAGATCTGTTCCGTTCTTCACGACTGAATCTGGGTATCATCGGACCACACACGAATCAGAGCGCACTTACGGACCTCCTGAAAGTCTAGTCACCTGAGCGCCCCTTCTTCAAAGAGGATCTCGCGCTTTCTCTCGACACCGCCTCTGTTATAGCCGCGCATTGCTCCGTCTGAGGCAACAACGCGATGGCAGGGTATGCTCTCATCGTAATTCGAACGCATGATAGCTCCCACCGCGCGCGCAGCTTTAGGATTCCCGGCTTTTGCCGCAACCTCCTTGTATGTCATCGTCTTTCCCTTGGGGATCTTCCGTACGATATCGCGGACCTTGTCAGAGAAGCTTTTCATATGCCAAGCGATGCTGTTGAGCCCGGCTTCGCAGGCGGTTTGGTGTGCGTCCGCGCAATGTGGTCTCGCATCGCCATGCCAGCCGCATTTCGATACAGACAGTAGTCACAATCCGGAGCAGCCGACGGTATATCATCCGAATCCAGGCACTTCTTCATCGCGACAAGCGTGCCTTCTATCCAGGACGTGTCCCCCTTGTGCGGCACGAGCGTGATCTCGAACTCGAGCTGCCCATCGAACGCTTCCTTATCCTTTGACGCATTGCAGTACACGAAATACCCGATGTCATTGACATCGAAACCGTTTTTCCTGAGCAGCCACTGATACACCTCCATCTGATGCTTGTATCCGCTGTGCCACTCCTCATCGAGCGCCTCGATGTGCTTATCCTTACTTGTCGCTTTGTAGTCAACCACGATGAGCTTTCCATCGGAGCCCTTCCAGATGTCGTCGACGCCGCCGCGGACGAGGAACCCCGTGTCAGGATGCTCGTACTGTACGCCGCGCTTTAGCGAATCTCTCCACGCATCCATTTCGGGATGATCGAAAGGCACCGCATCAACGCCGTACTGATCCATAAGCGGATGTGACGTCCCTGCGGCACGATGTCCGTCGAACTCTTTTTTAAGGAGTGCATCCACGGCGCTATTGAGATTGAAGGGAAAACCAGGTGGCCTCGCAGTGCCCAACTTGTTGTCTATATAGAAGCACTGCGGACAGTTGGTAAAAAGATCGATCTTGGAGCGCGAAAGTGTCCAATTGGGGCCGCCGTAGTTCCACTTTGGGTTCCTGTTCGGCTTATAGAAATTGCTCATGCGGTGAGTATACCCCATGAGATACGGGATATGCGGGCCATCCCGCAGGGATAATTGCGAGGATACATCAATAGTGTTACGCAAATCAGACCCGCCTATCTCACGGGGTAAATCACCACGCGATCTACAGCAGACTCTGACCCGTATGTGAATCCCTCATGTTCTGCTCGAACCAGTGCTTAAAACGATTCTCGACATACCACATGCCGGTAAAAAGAATGAGGACCATAAGTGTCGCGAACGTGGCGAGCGCGTAAAGGCCAAAGCCAACCGCCATACCAATACCCGCTGTCATCCAAAGCCCCGCAGCGGTCGTCACGCCGTGAAGCGAATCACCCTTGAAGACGATAAGCCCGCCTCCGAGGAAACCAATGCCCGCCACGACCCCTCCCGCACTCACTCTACGCTGTATATCGCCCGCACCCAAGACTCCGAGGTGATCAAAATGTCCCACGATCCCGAAGAGTGTCGCACCGACTGCCACGAGACCAAATGTACGCGTGCCTGCGTACTGTTTCGCGAGAAGGGCTCTCTCAGTCCCGATGACGCCGCCGAGGACGACAGCGAGAAGAAGCTTTCCGAACATCACGACGTTGGGATCGGCGAACAGTTCCGGGTGCGGCATGCGTCCAGTATAGCGCTAGGCTGAGCAGAGGCGCTGGGCTTCATCTATGACCTGTGGAATCCTCGCAGGCGCGACGCCATACTCTCTTAGCACATGCTCGGTCTGTACGGCTTTGCACAGAACAATTTTATTGTCCAAAAGACGGCGCTTCTCGCTGTCGGTGAGCGTCGTGAGCGCAGTCAGCGGGTGCACCTTCGCCTCTTCTATCATCTGCATTAATCCGCGAGTCCGCGGATAATCCCATGCCAAGATCGTGAGGTTCGTGCATCTCGCGTACCGTATTGCATTGCTAGTGAACTCAGTATTCGTGACGAGCCACCCCTCGTCGACACGCGAAGCCTCGGTCGGCGCTTGCTTCAGGTCTTCATAGCGCGCATGCACGTACAGCGCATCCTTGATATCGGTTTTACCTCCTGGCTCGTTGTGGAATTTGCACTCTATGCCGACTTTGCGTCCATCCTTCTCTGCGAGCACATCTACCTCGTGCGGGGCGCATCGCCCCGTCAGCATCATGTCCGTACGCACCGCCCATCCGTGCGCACGGAGCACTTCTGCAAGAAATTGCTCGAATGGGAAGCCGGATGGTCCGAGAGAATAGACTGCGCGTTTGGTCGAATAGCGTGCAGCAACCGGCAAATGCTCGCTTGTTTTCAGGAGCTCGAAGGCTCGGCGATATATCTCCTCCGTCGACATGAGAGGCCGCAGTTCGTGCGTCATTTGCGCAAGAATACGCGCACGCGTAGTCGATGAGGCTCCCGCGTGCATCAGAGAGCGCTCAAGCTTCACCGGATCAAAGCGCTCGCGCACGCCGTCTGCCTTCGTGATGAGAATATGAGACATATATTTAGTGTCTGTATTCGGTAGTAGGAGTGACAGCAAGCTGCAGTGGCTCATCATCGAGCGTGCCGATAAACTCCACTCCTACTGAGGGAGCGAACACGACTGCCCTGAAAGAGCGCGGCGTGTCTTCGGTCTTGCAGCCTACACTCGGCTCGTCCCATGTAGTGAAGCGCAGGTGTATGAGCATCTGAGCAACTTGCTCCGTACGCACAGAAAGCTGCTTGCATGTCGAAGGGACCATCACCATTCCGGAAAGATGATGTTCCCCTACCTTGAGTGCATCTCTGATGAGAACCACTTTTGAATTCCCGAGCGCCTGCGTTTGGATCGCGTTGCCCGCGACGAGGAACACCGCGTAAGAGATCGCTCCAGCGACTACAAAGAACCATACGAGTCGGCGAAGCAGGTCGGCCATTTACCGTATTGTAACCGCGCGGAAGTGAATCATCCCTGCGCTATGCACACCTCTAGCAGATTTTCGCACCACCGAGACAAAGTGAACCGTTGTACAAGACGAGCGATTGTCCGGGAGATACGACATGGGGCTCGTCGAAATCCGCATACATACGTCCCGAATCACTGCGGATCGTTATCGCGAACGGGCGTTCGCGATAGCGCGATTGCGCGCTATACCGTGTCGCTTCTCGCATGTCCGTGAGCCAATGCTGTTCAACGAGCTCTACCGACTCTCTCATAGCGTCGGAGATATCCGGCGAGACCGTCAAAGTATTCTTGGCGGCGTCGATCTTGGTGACATAGTGCGGTACATCTGGTACGCCTGCGCCGTCGGTCGTAAAGCCGTGTCTTTGGCCGATCGTGTACAGTGCCGCGCCACGATGCTCTCCGATATGCTTTCCAGACACGTCGAGAACCGCACCTCTCTCTACCGCGATATAGCGGCTCAGAAAATCCGACATACTCACGTCACCGACAAAGCAGAGTCCCTGACTGTCGTGCTTATGCGCCACAGGGAGCGTGAATTCTCGTGCGAGATCTCTCACCTGCTCTTTACGGTACTTACCTACAGGGAACATCACATGCTGCAGATGCTCCGCATTAATGCGATAGAGGAAATATGACTGGTCTTTCTGTGTATCTACGCCGCGCATAAGCTGCGCGCGTCCGTCTTCGTGCGTGATGCGCGCATAATGCCCAGTGGCAACAAAGTCCGCCGCTTCACGCCGCGCCCAGTCATAGAATGCGCCGAATTTGATCTTCTCATTGCACGAGATGTCGGGGTTTGGCGTAGAGCCTGAGGAATAGCTAGCGGTCATGTCGTAGATGACTACCCGCTCGTATTCATCGGACAAATCGATCTCGCGAAACTGAATATCGAGAGCTACTGCGACACGCATGGCGTCGAGCCTGTCCCTTTCCCACGTGCATTCAAAAAAGGTTGGTCGCCATATCTTGATGAACACGCCCGTCACATCAAAACCTTCACGTTTCAAGAGTGCAGCAGAGACAGCTGAGTCGACACCGCCTGAGAGTCCTACGAATACTTTCTTCGCCATGCGCGCACACTACCAAAAAACACGCGCTAGTAGTACCTCAATTTATTGGCCTGATGACACGTGTGCGTTTTGCAGAAATGCGTGACGCCCTTGAGGTCCGCCATGAAGAAAAGGTAGTCCGTCTTCGCCGGTTCCGCGGCGGCCAAAAGCGAGTCCAACGATGGGCTGCCGATCGGCGTCGGCGGCAGGCCTTTATGCACATAGGTATTGTATGGCGAGTCGCTTGCGAGATCATCCTTTGTAAGTTGGAACGTGCCCTTTCCGATCGTGTACAAGAACGTGACGTCAACTTGAAGAGCCATATCCTTGCTCAGGCGATTCCAGAGGACGCTTGATATCTTGCGCCTATCATCAGAATTCGTCGCCTCCTTTTCGATTATAGATGCCAGGATAACAAGCTCATTGAGCGATTTGCCGGACGCATCGAGCTGAGGTTGGATCGCGGCGAGCTGAGAGTCGAAATTTTGGCGCATTGTTTGTATGACAGTATCTTCGGTCGCGTTCGGCAAAAAGAAATACGTGTCGGGAAAGAGATAACCTTCGAGGCGCTGCGCCTGCAAAAGGAAATTGTCTGCATCGAAACGCTGCAGATCTTTATCGAATATGAGCGCCATTTCGCGTGTGTTGGCACCCTCGGGGATACGGATGCGGATCGGCTCGAGACCAAACGCGCCGATCGACATAGCGCGTGCCACTCTGATGATATTCTTCGGTTCCTTAAAGAGATAGTCGCCCGCGCGGACGGAACGTTCAGTACCTAGAAACATGATCAGCGCCTTGAACGCAAGCGGAGATTGTATGACTCCCTGCGCCTCGAGTTCCTGCGCAAGTTGAGACACCGACTGACCGCTTTTGACTTCTACAAGCTCCCCCGTGGGGAATGATCTCGGCGCCCGTATGAATCCAAGGTATGCATACGATATGAGCGCCACAAGAACGATCAGTAGTATTATCGAACGACGATTGCTGTGCTTTCGCCAATGATCAGACAGCCGCGTCTGGAGCCTATCCATCCACTCAAAATACCGCCGCATATTGGGCTCGATCGGCGGCATGGATTATTTGGGGAGGTTGGACGGCGCGGATGCCTTTGTGGAAGGAATGCGCCTGAGACCTGGTGCCTGCACCGAGCTCGATGGCGGGTGCCAAATCGTGGCGAGCGTCTCGTTCGTAAGCACGAACGTGGGCGTGACCCAAGGCGTATGAAAGAAGGAGCGTCTGCGATATGCATCGAAGAAGCGCTTCGCCATGAGGTTGTAGCGGAAATCGGCGACGTCCTGCCATGGATAATCGAACGGGTTGTGCCATCGTCGCGGACGGAATTGCGACATGTAGTGAGGATTGCCGAGAGGCTTCCACAGCCACCGTGTGCCGGTATAGGTCGGTCCGTGCATGTGTCCCGACGTGATGTAGACGCCGCGCATGCCGGTCTCGAACGGATATTTACCCATGTGCCGCTCCATAGTGCGCATCTGCTCAGTCATGCGCCACGAAGGGCGCGCCTGCGGCGTGCGCTCCCCCGTGAAGCCGAGCTCTTCGAGCGCATGATCATCGACGAGCGCCGCCTTCGCGCGTAGCGTCTCTACCTCGTGCTCCATCGCGTGAAGCCAGTCGTGGTCCATTTCTGACTGCCACAAGACGCCCACGTTGCCGCATTTTCGAATGATGATCTGCACCCATATCTGCTCTTGCGGCTCGATGTTGCTCATGAACTCGACAACAGTAGCAAGAGGATCTACGCGGTGTTCCTCCTTCGGATCCTTATCGAGCTCATAATCGATGTACGACTTCGGCTGATACGCGCTGATGCGCAGCGTATCTGGCTTGAGATCGCTGTGATACGCCTCGAGTCGCCAGTCGGTGCAGAAGACGCCGTGCTTATCGGGATCGAATTCAAATTTTGTCGCATAGTCCTCTACCTCGTAGAGTTCGACCTCCGGGTATTGACCATAGATAGCACTTTCGACTTCGCTCTTATAGTTCTTCCACGTCCAGATGTAAAAATGTATCTCTCCACCGAAGCTCGCCATCTCGAATGAGAAAAAGGGCCTTACCTGACCCTTCCAGGCCCGATGGATGAACGTCGTCTCACCTGAGGAGATCGAGAAGAGCGCGAAGGCGATCTCCATGGCGCGCGGAGATTTAGTGATCTCGCGCGGGACCTTCATCTCCAGGAGTACTGGATTGCGCCCCGAGAGAAAGAGAGACTGCACGTACCACAGCCAGACCCTCCATGCACCCATGACGAGGATGACGGGAAGCCATATTGGAGCGGTACCAACGAGCCAGTTGAATGTATAAAGCGGGAGATGCGGTATGAGATGGAGAAGCCAGAGGTATTCAGCGATGAAGAGCACCGAGAGTATGAGCGCGCGGGATATTCCCCATTCGCCCGCGACTGAACTCACGAATTTGGGCAGCGACGAAAGATCCGTGAATGTCCACTTTTTTACGGCGCTCAGCAGTCCGCCGCCTCCATGTGCTGACATGGGTGAATTATATCATTGATGGCGCATTGTACGGCAAAAGCGCGCCGCAGTGGCGCGCTTTTCAAGCCTGTCGCTCGCTATTCGATTATTTAGCAAGTGCGTACTTCCCTTCTGCCGTGCGCACGAACATTGGATTCTGAAGATTCACAGCGATAGTCGCGTCCTTCACGTACCTTTCGCGCTTCACGCGATCGACGATCTCTTCGCGGGTGAGCGCTCCCTCACGCTCAAGGATGCCGCGGATCACGTCGCGTACCACTCCCGGCTCGTAACCCCACTCTTTCAGAGCATAGAGGCCCCTGCCGACGAGCACGAAGCGGCTGTCCTTGATGAGCTCATTATGCGTCGTTGCGGGATGAGTCTCTCGGCCGAAGAGCTTCTCGATGCCCTTGGCTACCTCCGTGAAGTGCATGGGCGAACCGTGACGCTTCAGCGTGAGGTACGCAAAATCCCTCGTGTTCTTGATGCGGACGTGAGGCGATTCAGTGCGACCCCATTCGCCAAGCGGATTACGCCCGATGCGCTTCGATATGTGCAGCCAACGGAGCATGACGTCATCGCCGCGACCTTTCACGCCAGCCTGGCGCAGGTGCTTCGAGAATATCTGCAGGAATTCATCTTCAGGAATGAGTCGATTGGAATCGAGCGAGTCGTAGAGATTCGAAAGAGCGTCCTCGACCTGTTCTGCAAGCTGCTCGTCCACGTGCCAGCGCGCTTTGAAATCTGCGTTCTCTCGCCTGTCGTCGAAATGATGCGCGACAGTGAGCAGGAAGATGATGTGATTGTGATCCGCCTCGTTCTTAGCGACGTGCCCCAGGAGCGTCTCCTGGGAGAGAATGCCACCGAGCGTGTGTACCGCGCGCTTGAGGTCTTCGAGGGCTGTTGCGAACTGCGAGTATGCATCCGAATCGCGCACTGCCGCGATGCCGTGGTTCTCGATCTGGCGGATACGCTCACGGGTAATGCCGTATTCCTGGCCAATGGCATCGAGCGTACGCTGCTCACCCTTCGGAGAGAGGCCGAAGCGGTCTACGAGCACCCGCTTAGAGCGCTCCGGAAGCTCAGAAAGGAGCTCTTTGGTGATGTTTTTTGGCGTAAATGAAAGCATGGTCGGAGTCGATATTTGACTATTTGTATACCTGTGGCTTTGTTTTATCAAACGTACAGGGAGTCGTCAAGGGCTGCGTGCTGGCCTTCACTCTACCCACCTTGTCCACATGTAACCCGCAAAAATCTCGGGCTCCCGAGAGTCTCTTCACCCTGCCCTCCGTGGTACTATCGCCGCATGACCACCGCGAGACCGCCCGTCCCCCCTCAGGATATAGAGATGGAGAGAGCACTTCTTGGCGCGCTCCTGCTCAATGCGAATGCTATATACGAGATCGCGGACATTGTCGGCATCGATTCCTTTTACGTCGGCAAGCACCGTACGATTTTCGACGCGATGCTCACGCTTCATGCCAAGGGCGAGCCTATCGACGTGGTCACGGTCTCGGGCAAGCTCAAAGAGAGAAAGCAACTGACGGACATCGGAGGTGCCGCATACCTCTCTGAACTCGCCGCAGCGGCCGCGTCGCCCGGAAGCGCTCGCCACTACGCGCAGAGCGTCCAGACGAAATTCGTGCTCCGTTCCCTTATCGACGCAGCGGCTAAGATCGGAGAGCTCGGCTTCCAGGAAGATCGAGATATAGAAGAAGTGCTCGACGAAGCTCAGTCAGCCGTATTCCAGGTATCCAACTCCCCGATGCTGCAGAGCTTTAGCTCGATCAAGGACGAGCTCGCAGAAGCATGGGAACGTCTTGAGTCGCTGCAGAAGCACCAGGGATCAATGCGAGGCGTCCCGACGGGATTCCCGCAGCTCGACAACATGCTCGCGGGCATCGACGCGCGACCTTCCATGGGTAAGACATCTCTGGCGCTCGATATCGCGCGACAGACGGCCATCAAGCACAAGACACCTGTCGGCGTATTCTCTCTCGAAATGAGCTCGCAGCAGCTCGTGGACCGCATGCTTGCCGCCGAGGCCGGTGTCAATTCGTGGCGCCTGCGCACTGGTAAGATTTCGCGCGACGATGAGTACGATCGCCTGCAAGATGGCATCGCGCGTCTGTCTGAAGCGCCCATATACATCGACGACAAACCAGGCATGACCGTGCTTTCGATGCGATCGGTTGCGAGACGTCTCAAGATGGAGCGCGATCTCGGCCTCGTCATCATCGACTACTTGCAGCTCATTACACCGAGCACATACAAGTCTAACGAATCACTCGTGCAACAGGTCACCG